>JBJEOD010000354.1:0-6147 GCA_051880535.1 Acutalibacteraceae bacterium
GATTCAGCAAGATGGTCGATATATAAATCCACATAGTCATAGCGCATAAAGACGCTCCCCACATCTCCCCCCACAGGGAACTCGACGGGGCTCATATCGTCAAGCACCAACGCCTCGATTTCCTCCTCCAAAGCGTCGGGAAGCTTATAGCCGTTGGAATCGAATATTTTTATACCGTTATATTCGCAGGGGTTGTGGGAGGCGGAGATCATAATTCCCGCGTCGGCTTCCCTGTCCTTTACCAAAAAGGCGATTGCGGGGGTCGGCACAAAGCCTACAAGCACCACGTCCGCGCCGACCGAGCAAAGCCCCGCCGCCAGCGCCATTTCAAGCATATTTGAGGATACGCGGGTATCCTTGCCGATAAGCACCTTGGGCTTTTCGGTGGTTTTCTCTGTAAGCACATACGCCGCCGCCCTGCCTATATTTGTCGCAAGCTCGCAGGTAAGCTCCTTATTTGCAATACCTCTTGCCCCGTCTGTTCCGAATAATCTTCCCATTGTTATCTCTCCTTAAAATATTGATTGCTGGGCGGAATTTTGCCCGCCGAACGGAATTCCTAAATGGTCATAAGCGAGCGCGGTTACGCACCGTCCGCGCGCCGTCCTTGTTAAAAAGCCTATCTGCATTAAATACGGCTCGTAAACGTCCTCAATGGTGACCGATTCTTCACCCACCGCCGCCGCAAGGGTATCAAGCCCCACAGGGCCTCCCTGATAGTTGTTTATAATGGTAGTAAGCATTTTGCGGTCAAAGTCGTCAAGCCCTAATTCGTCTATCTCAAACCTCGCCAAAGCGGCACGGGCTACCCTTTCGGTAATCTCGCCGTCATACTCAACCTCGGCAATATCCCGCACCCGCTTTAAAAGGCGGTTTGCGATTCGCGGCGTTCCGCGGGAGCGGGAGGCTATCTCCAAAGCCCCGTCCCTTTCAATGCCTATTCCCAATATCCCCGCCGAGCGGATAATTATCTTCGCCAGATCCTCGGGCGAGTAAAGCTCCAAACGCAACAACACCCCGAAGCGGTCGCGCAGGGGCGCCGTAAGCTGACCCGAGCGGGTGGTTGCCCCCACAAGTGTAAAGTGCGGCACATCAAGCCTTATAGAGCGCGCCGACGGACCTTTACCTAAAATAATATCGAGCGAAAAGTCCTCCATAGCGGGGTACAAAATTTCCTCAACATTGCGGGGAAGGCGGTGTATCTCGTCGATAAAAAGCACGTCCCCCTCGTTAAGAGAGGTTAGTATCGCCACCAAATCCCCCTGCTTTTCGATAGCGGGACCCGAGGTGACGCGCAGGTTTACCCCCATTTCCTTTGCGATTATGCCCGAAAGGGTGGTTTTGCCAAGCCCCGGCGGGCCGTAAAGCAAAACGTGGTCGAGTGATTCGTGACGGCCTAAAGCCGCCTTTATATATATACTTAAATTCTCCTTAACCTTGTCCTGCCCGATATACTCGTTAAGCGATTTAGGGCGAAGACTTAATTCCGCCTCGTCCTCGGTGTAGTTATACTCGGGCGAGACTATGCGGTTTTCAAAATCCATTTCCTGCTCAATCAAGAATTATATCCTCCTTGCAAGGGTTTTAAGCGCCTGTTTTATCAGCTCCTCGGCGGGGAGCGTCTGGTCAAGCCTGCCGACAGCCAAAGAGGCCTCCGACTTTGTATATCCAAGTGAGACAAGCGCCGCAACCGCCTCCGCCGAATTGCCGTTTACCGTGGCGTTGCCGACCGCCCTTAAATCTATACCGTTATCGGTCTCCAGGGAGCCTACCTTATCCTTTAATTCAAGCACTATTCTCTGCGCAAGCTTAATGCCAACTCCCGCCGCGGCGGTAAGCGCCTTTGCGTCGCCGCTTGCGATATAAACAGTCAGCTGTGAGGCGGTAAACTCCGAAAGCATTGCAATTCCGATTTTTGCCCCCACGCCGTTTACCGAAATTATAAGCTTAAAGGCATTAAGCTCGTCCTCGGCTGAAAAGCCGTATAAATCAAGCGCGTCCTCTCTGACCGCAAGATAGGTGTAAAGAAAAACCTCCTCCCCCTTTTGAGGGAGCTTATAAAGGGTGTTTTTGGTGACTGTACAGCGAAGACCGACCCCGCCGCAGTCAACCACGGCGGAGGTATTATCGGTATATATTAGCCGTCCTCTTAAAGATGCAATCATTTGTTTTCACTCCAAAGTCTTGAATAAGCCGTGCCCGAATAATGACCGTGGCAAATTGCTAACGCCAGCGCGTCGGCGGTGTCATCGGGCTTGGGGACTTTCTCCAAATTCAAAAAGCTTTTCACCATTTCCATAACCTGCCGCTTTTCCGCCCTGCCGTAGCCCGTTATCGCCTGCTTTACCTGAAGCGGCGTGTATTCAAAAACGGATATCCCGCTGTTTTCGGCGGCAAGCACTATTACACCGCGCGCCTGCGCGACATCTATCGCGGTGGTGGTGTTGGTATTAAAATAAAGCTTTTCGACCGACATTTCATCAGGCTTATATTTTTCTATAACGGTTACCATATCGTTATATATATCCTTAAGCCTTTTAGGAAAGGGCAGTCCCGCCTTGGTGGTTATCGCCCCGAAGCCGACGGTTTTAAAGCGGTTTTTATCGTAATCCACAATGCCGTAGCCTACCGTCGCGTAGCCCGGGTCAATGCCTAAAATTCTCAAAGCCCTGCCTCCAAAGCATAATATAACATTATGATTATATCACATTTTATAAAATACATCAACATTTTCTTGCACTCGGGGCTTAAATTTCGTGCTTTTAACAAAAAGTGAGCATTTGCGAGTAAAAACGAGAAAAAACGAGCATTTAAGAGTTTTTCAAAATGTAGCTTAAAATTTATTAGAAAACTGTAGAAAAAACGCAAATTTTACTTGACATTTTGCGCTTTTCATTGTATAGTCTTTATTTAGTTGAACATAAAAAATTAATATGTTTAATAAAAGGCATCTGTGTAGAGAGCGGTTTCAGATTTTATGCCGTAGTTTCGGGGCTTTAAAAAGCCTCAGAAAACTATGAAAAACCCTTTGTTCAGGGCATATTACGAAGAGACTGCGGGTATCGCACAGGGTAGATTTTACGGCACGCACTTTGCCGTAAAAATCGGAATATTATTCTTGTGTCGACATTTGAGTGTTGAACAAAGGGGGATGCTTTTATGGAAAAGGAAAATATTGTAGAGCTTAAAAACATTTCGGTCGCATTTGACGGGGAGCAGGTTTTGGACGGACTGAATCTCCAGATAAAGGATAAGGAGTTTATAACCCTGTTGGGACCGTCGGGCTGCGGAAAAACCACAACCTTAAGGCTTATTGCGGGCTTTTTGGAGCCTGATTCGGGCGACGTTTTGTTTGAGGGCGAAAAAATTAATGGTGTTCCCGCCTACAAACGTCAGGTGAACACCATTTTTCAGCGTTATGCGCTCTTTCCGCACCTTAATGTGTATGAAAATATTGCCTTCGGTCTGCGGGTGAAAAAACGCCCCGAAAAGGAGATAAAGGAAAAGGTCGCGGAGATGTTAAAGCTCGTTAATTTAACGGGGCTTGAAAAACGTCATATCGACACCCTTTCGGGCGGTCAGCAGCAGCGGGTGGCAATAGCGAGAGCTATCGCCAATCACCCGAAGGTCTTACTTCTTGACGAGCCGCTCGCCGCGCTGGACCTTAAGCTGCGCAAGGATATGCAGAAGGAGCTTAAAAAGATTCAGCAGCAATTAGGGATTACCTTTATATTTGTAACCCACGACCAGGAGGAAGCCCTTACAATGTCCGACCGCGTGGTGGTAATGGACGGCGGCAAAATCCAGCAGGTGGGCACTCCGCAGGATATATATAATGAGCCGCAGAACGCCTTTGTTGCGGACTTTATCGGCGAATCCAATATCGTAGACGGAAAAATGCTCCGCGATTATTATGTCGAATTTTCGGGGCAGAAATTTGACTGCCTTGATAAGGGCTTTTCGGAAAACGAGCTGGTTGACGTTGTGGTTCGCCCCGAGGACGTGGACATTGTCGCACCCGAAAAGGGTATGCTTAAAGGACAGGTAACCTCTGTCGCATTTTTGGGCGTGCATTACGAGATTATAGTTGACATCGGCGGCTTTAAGTGGATGATTCAGACCACCGACGAGCATTTTACGGGCGACAATGTGGGGCTTTACATTGAGCCCGACGCCATTCATATAATGAAGAAATCCGAATATTCGGGACTTTACGGCGACTATTCCTCCTACAGTGAGGAAATCGACCACCTCTCCGACGTAGAAGAGGAGGAGTAGCCGTGAACAAAAAGACCTTCGGAAATAAGCTGGTAGCCTCGCCATATATTGTGTGGTCGGCAATATTTATCGTGGTTCCGCTTATAATAATGGTGTACTTCGCCCTTACAGATTCTTCGGGTGCCTTTACGCTCGCTAATCTTTCAGGGCTCGGGCAGTACAAAAAAGCCTTTGCAATCTCTATAATTTACGCCGCCGCCGCAACCGTTATTACCCTTATATTGGCGTACCCTATGGCGTACTTTATGACAAAGCTTAATGTTTCCTCCCAGCGTATGTTATTTATGATTGTAATGATACCGATGTGGATGAACTTTTTAATCCGCACATACTCATGGATAACGATACTTGCCAACACGGGACTTATCAACACCTTTTTAACAAAAATAGGCTTAAAGCCGCTAAAGCTGATAAACACCCCCGGCGCGGTAATTCTCGGTATGGTATACGACTTTATCCCCTATATGATACTGCCTATTTACTCGGTTATGTCAAAGCTGGATAAATCCCTGCTTGAAGCGGCGGAGGACTTGGGCTCAAACTCGTTCGCAAAGTTTAAAAGGGTGATTTTCCCCCTCTCCCGCCCCGGCGTTATTTCGGGGATAACAATGGTATTTGTGCCATCGGTCAGCACCTTCTATATTTCCCAAAAGCTCGGCGGAAACAAGACGATGCTTATCGGCGATACAATTGAATACTTCTTTAACTTAGGTCCGTCCTATTATAATATCGCGTCGGCGATTTCGCTGGTGCTGATGGTTATGATATTAATTTGTCTCTTTATAATGAACAGATTTACCGACGGCGAGGACGGAGGTGTGTTAATGTGAAAATACTCTCCCGACTTTATATCGCGCTTATTATTTTATTCCTTTACGCGCCTGTCGCGGTAATGATAGCCTTTTCCTTTAACTCCTCCTCGAGCGTTTGGGTGTTTGACGGCTTTTCTACCCGTTGGTACGAGGGACTTGCCAACGACACTACAATGCTCACCGCCCTTGAGCATACCGTTATTATCGCCGTTTTGTCGGCGGTTATCTCAACGGTTTTGGGCACTGCCGCGGCGGTAGGTATTACAGCTATTCGCAACAAAATGTCAAAAAAGGTGGTAATGTCGGTCACGCAGATTCCTATGATGAACGCCGATATTGTAACGGGTATTTCCTTAATGCTCTTATTCATATTTTTCGGCAAGCTTATAGGACTTAACGAATCGTTGGGGCTTGCTACCGTGCTTATCGCGCATATCACCTTTAATCTGCCCTATGTTATTTTATCGGTAATACCCAAGCTAAGGCAGACCGACTCGCATTTAGCCGAGGCGGCGCTCGACCTCGGCTGTACCCCGCTTAAGGCCTTTTTCAAGGTGATACTGCCCTCAATCTCAACGGGAATCGTCACGGGCTTTATAATGGCGTTTACCTTATCGCTGGACGATTTTGTCATAAGCTATTTTACCTGCGGTCATTACCAGACCCTGCCGATAGTAATCTACAATATGACAAAAAAATCGGTCACGCCCGACACCTATGCGCTTTCAACGCTAATATTTATATCCGTTTTTGTTCTTATGGTGCTTTATAACGTATTACAGACCAAAAGCGAAAAAAAACGCACCGACGCGGTACGAATATAAAAAAGAAAGGATTTTGATAAATGAAAAAATATCTTGCTCTCATACTTGCATTGACATTAACACTTTCCGCCTTGCTTACCGGCTGCGGCTATGAATATAAGGAGCTTAACCTGCGCGGGACCTACGACAAAAGCCTTGAGGGAACCTCGCTTACGGTTTACAACTGGGGCGAATATATTTCCGACGGTGCTGACGGCTCGATTGACGTAAACAAGGAGTTTGAAAAGCTTACG
>JBJEOD010000355.1:0-6136 GCA_051880535.1 Acutalibacteraceae bacterium
ACTATTACACAGCGAATGTTAAAACGAGTGTTCTAGTAGTTAGACCTGTAATTCAACTTAACAATCCAAAAATAACTAGTGGAGATGGAACAGTTAATGCTCCATACGTAATAGGATAGAGGGTGCATTATGAATACAAAGAATAAAAATCGATTAATTGTGATACTATGCATCATAATAATAATTTTAATAATTGCAATCCTTGCAGTTATTATTGGTAAAAAAACAATTTACAATTATTTAAAAAATTTTCATAATTTTGGAACGCTTTTGGAACTCTGACGGCGTATTCTCGGAACACTATATGTTGTATAATGGACACCGAGAGCGGAACGAGCCGCTCTAAAAACAAAATTGGAGGAATTTTATTATGTACTTTGACGCTATTGCTAAAATCGTTGCGGAGCGCACAGGCTGCGACGTCGTCGACGTTAAGCCCGAGAGCAAGTTTTCCGAGCTTGGTATCGACTCGCTTGACACCGTTGAGCTTCTTATGAACCTCGAGGACGAAATCGGCATCGAAATCGAGCTTGACCAGAAGGTCGAGACCGTTGACGATTTGGATAAATTTATTCAGAGCAAGCAGGGTTAAACAATATGATAAAGTCAGAGATTTGTGAAATGCTCGGTATTACATATCCTGTGTTTCAGGGTGGAATGGCTTGGATCGCTGACGGTAAGCTGGCCGCCGCTGTTTCTGACGGCGGCGGTCTCGGCATTATTGCGGCAGGAAACGCCCCCGCTGAGTATGTAAAAGAGCAAATAAAAATTGCAAGAGAGCTGACGGATAAGCCCATCGGTGTTAATATAATGCTGTTAAGTCCCTTTGCGGACGAGGTAGCAAAGGTCGCGGCGGACGAAAAGGTAGAGGTTGTGACCACGGGCGCGGGCAATCCGTCTAAATATATGCAGCTGTGGAAGGACGCGGGAATTAAGGTTATCCCCGTCGTCGCCTCGGTGGCTATGGCTAAGCTTATGACAAGGCTCGGCGCGTCGGCACTGATTGCCGAGGGCGGCGAGAGCGGCGGTCATGTCGGCGAGCTTACCACCATTGTTTTAGTGCCGCAGATTTGCGACGCTACCACCCTTCCCGTTATTGCCGCGGGCGGCATTGCCGACGGCAGAGGAGTTGCGGCGGCGTTTATGCTGGGGGCAAGCGGCGTTCAGCTAGGAACCCGCTTTTTAAGCGCTGTTGAATGTACTATTCACCCTACATATAAAGAGAAAATTTTAAAGGCGACCGACCTTTGCACAATGGTTACGGGCAAGCGCTTGGGTCACCCCGTACGCAGTCTTCGCACCAAGTTTGCAAGAGAATACCAGAAGGCCGAATACGGCGGTATGCCCGACGACGAGTTAGAGGCTTTAGCTACAGGCGCTTTGCGCCTTGCAGTTAAAGAAGGCGACAACGACAAGGGCTGTTTCCTTTCGGGACAGTGCGCGGCTATGGTTAAAAAAGAACAGCCCGCCGCCGAAATAGTCAAGGAAATAATGGACGAGGCAGAACCAATACTTAAAGGAGCGGCAAAATGGGTAGAATAGCATTTGTATTTTCGGGTCAGGGCGACCAGTATTCGGGAATGGGCAAGGATTTAGCCGAAAAGTATCCCGCCGCAAAAGCGGTTTACGATATGTGCGATAAAATCCGCGAAGGTACCTCAAACCAATGCTTTGACGGCACCGAGGACGAGTTAAAGGAAACCAAAAACACCCAGCCCTGCCTTTACGCAACCGAGCTTGCGGCGGCAAAGGCGTTAATGGAAAAGGGCGTAACGCCTGACGCGGTCGCGGGCTTTTCGTTAGGCGAGATTACCGCGGCGGCGGTCGCGGGGATATTCGACTGCGAAACAGGCTTTAAGCTTGTCTGCAGGCGCGGCGAGCTTATGCAGACCGAGGCAGAGAAATTTGATACCGCTATGGCGGCGGTCGTAAAGCTGACAGCTGAACAGGTTTCCGAAATCTGCGCAAGGTATTCGGACATTTACCCCGTAAACTTTAACTGCCCGGGGCAGATTACTGTTTCGGGTCTGTCTAAGCAGCTGCCCGAATTTTTTGACGAGGTTAAGACCGCCGGCGGCAGAGCGATTCCCTTAAAGGTCAAGGGCGCCTTCCACTCCCCCTTTATGAATAATGCGGCGGCGGCGTTCCGTAAGGAGCTTGAAAATGCGGAGCTTAACGGCTTTACCGTCCCGATTTATTCGGATTTGACCGCCTCTGTTTACGGCGATAACGCGGTGGAGCTGTTATCAAAGCAGATTTGCAGTCCCGTGCAGTGGGAAAGGCTTATCCGTAATATGATAGAGAGCGGTGTTGACACCTTTGTCGAAATAGGTCCGGGAAGAACCCTTACAAATATGATAAAGAAAACCGATGCACAGGTCACCGCAAAGACCGTGTTTGAATATTTATCGGAGGTAGAATAATGCTTAACGGAAAAACTGCCGTTATAACAGGCGGCTCAAGGGGCTTAGGCGAGGCAATCGCCTATAAGCTTGCGTCTTTAGGCGCTGATATAGTTATTGTGGACGTCGGCGACCCCGCCCTTGCAGAGAAGGTCTGCGAAAAATGCAGGAATGAATACAAGGTTAATTCAAAGGCTTACCGCTGTGACGTTTCTGATTTTGACGAGGTAAAGCAGACGGTAGCCCTTATCAAGGCGGATTTCGGCACGGTTCACATTTTGGTAAACAACGCAGGTATAACCCGTGACGGACTTGCCGCTATGATGAAGGAGGAGGACTTCGACAAGGTAATCGCCGTCAACTTAAAGGGCGCGTTTAATATGATTCGCCATTGCGCGGGGCTCTTTATCCGCAACCGCGAGGGCTGTATTATCAATATTTCCTCGGTATCGGGTCTTAGCGGAAACGCAGGACAGTGCAATTATTCCGCGTCTAAGGCGGGGCTTATCGGTCTTACAAAGACCATTGCCAAGGAGTTAGCTCCCAAGGGTGTGCGCTGTAACGCGATAGCCCCCGGCTTTATCGCCACGGATATGACCGAAAATCAGGCAGAAAACCCGCTTGTCAAGATGATTCCGTTAGGCAGAATGGGCAGTCCGTCCGATATAGCGGACGCCGCCGCTTTTCTTGCAACTGCGGGCTACGTGACAGGCGAGGTTCTGCGGGTTGACGGCGGAATAGCAATGTAAGGAGAAGGACTATGAGTGAAAACAGACGAGTTGTTGTAACAGGCTTAGGCGCGGTAACCCCTATTGGAAACACCGCCAAGGAGACCTGGGAAGCCTTAAAGGCGGGAAAGAACGGCATTGCCCCCATCACCCAGTTTGATACAGAAAAATTCAAGGCAAAGCTTGCGGCAGAGGTCAAGGGCTTTGACCCTAATGAATATCTTGAAGTTAACGATATACTCCGCACCGACCGCTATGCCCAGTTCGCTGTTGCGGCGGCAAAGCAGGCGGTGGAGGAAAGCGGCATTGAGGGAACGGTTGACCCCGAGATGTTCGCGGTTATTTTAGGCACGGGAATAGGCGGTATCGGCACCTTTGAAAAGGAGCATACAAAGCTTATGGAAAAGGGTCCGCGCCGCGTTTCTCCCCTCTTTGTTCCTATGATGATTGCAAATATGGCGGCGGGTATGATAGCCATTCGCCACAACTGCCGCGGCACGGCTATGCCCACCGTTACCGCCTGCGCGTCAGGCTCCAACGCTATAGGCGAGGCTATGCGCCTTATCCGCCACGGCTATGCCGACGCGGTTATTACCGGCGGCGCGGAGGCGGCGGTTAACGCATCTGCCGTCGCTGGCTTTGTTAATATGCAGGCACTTTCCACCGCCGAAAATCCCGACGAAGCCTCCCTCCCTTTTGATAAGCGCAGGGGCGGCTTTGTAATCGGCGAGGGCGCGGCAGTACTTGTGCTTGAAGAATACGAGCACGCTAAAAACCGCAGCGCAAAAATCTACGGCGAGGTCTGTGGCTACGGCTCTACCTGCGACGCATACCACATCACCGCACCCGCACCCGACGGCAGAGGCGGCGCAAAGGCTATGGCAGACGCTATGAAGGAGGCGGGCTACACCGAAAACGACGTTGTGTATGTAAACGCCCACGGCACTGGCACGCCAATGAACGACTCGGTTGAGACCTCGGTTATTAAAAAAGCGCTCGGCGAGGAGAACGCCAAAAAGGCATATGTAAGCTCCACAAAATCTATGACGGGTCATATGCTCGGCGCGGCGGGAGCGGTTGAGGCGCTCGCCTGCCTTTACGCCCTTAACGAGGGCATTATTCCCCCGACCATTAATCTAAAAGAGCAGGACGAGGCGTGCGACCTTAACTGCGTTCCGAATACGGCTGTAAAAGCAGAGATCGATTTGGCTTTGTCAAATTCTCTCGGCTTCGGCGGTCACAACGCCTGCCTTGCCTTCAGAAAGGTGTAAGCTATGAAAGAAACGGATATTCGCAAATACGCGGGACTTATGCAGGAGTTGGGTCTTACGGGGCTTGAAATCACCGAGGGCGAGGAAAAGGTGCGGCTTGAGCGTTCGGTTGCGGGTAAGGAGGTTCCAACGTATTCTTCCGCTCCCTCAGCTCCCGTTACCGAGCCCGCCGCGGTAGGCGAGGACTATATAAGCGTAAAATCCCCGATTGTCGGCGTGTTTTATTCCTCCCCTGCCGAAAATTCCGAGCCTTACGTAACCGTGGGCGACCGCGTTAAAAAGGGTCAGGTGCTCTGCATTATCGAGGCTATGAAGCTTATGAATGAAATCACCGCCGAAACCGACGGAGAAATTATGGAAATCTGCGCGGCGAACGGTCAGGTTGTGGAGTTCGGCACCGAGCTTTTCCGCATAAAGAGGTAACCGTATGAACAGAGAAGAAATTATGAATATACTCCCCCACAGGGATAATATGCTTTTGCTTGACGATGCAACTAATACCGACGGCGAGGCTGTAGGTCACTATACCGTGCGCGGGGACGAGTTTTTTCTTAAAGGTCATTTCCCGGGCAATCCTATAGTACCGGGCGTAATTCTCTGCGAGATTTTAGCCCAGTCCGCCTGCGTTTTAATGGAAGACGCTATGCAAAAGGGCAAGCTGCCCGTTTACACGGGGCTTAACAACGTAAAATTCCGCTCCCCCGTAAAGCCGGGCGATACGGTGGAAACCCGCTGTCACATTAAAAAGGCAAAGCACCCCTTCTATTTTGCGGAGGGTACCGTTAAGGTTGGGGAAAGGCTTTGCGTATCGGCTGAATTTTCTTTCTGCATAACGGGAGAATAAAAAATGTTTTCAAAAATACTTATCGCAAACCGCGGTGAAATCGCCGTAAGGATAATACGCGCCTGCAAGGAAATGGGCGTGGCTACCGTTGCGGTCTATTCCGAGGCGGATAAAAACGCCCTGCACGTCGCTTTGGCGGATCAAAGCTGCTGTATCGGCGGCTCTGAGGCGTCTGAAAGCTATCTTAACGAAAAGCAGATTATTTCTGCCGCTATTCTGACAGGCGCTCAGGCGATACACCCGGGCTACGGCTTTCTTTCGGAAAACGCGCATTTTGCGCGGCTTTGCAGAAAGAACGGAATTGTTTTTATCGGTCCTGAGCCTGAAAGTATGGAGAAACTAAGCGACAAAGCGATATTAAAGGAGCTAATGCGTAACGCGGGGCTTTCGGTAATACCCGGTACTAAGGCGGTTTCCTCCGCGAAGGAGGCAAGAGATGCCGCAGATAAGATAGGCTACCCCGTAATGCTTAAAGCAAGCGCGGGCGGCGGCGGCAGAGGAATACGGCTTATAAGAGCGGCGGAGGACCTGGAGGACGCCTATTTACAGGCGACAAGCGAGGCTATAAGCGCCTTCGGCGACGGGAGCGTTTATCTTGAAAAATACATATTCCCCGCCCGCCACGTAGAGCTGCAAATACTTGCCGACGAACACGGAAACGTCGTTTGCTTAGGCGACCGCGACTGCTCATTACAAAGACGGAATCAAAAGCTTATTGAGGAAACCCCCTCCCCTGCTGTAAGCTCGGAGCAACGCGGCGAGATAATCAAACGCGCGGTCGAAGCGGTTAAGAAAATCGGCTATGTAGGCGCGGGAACCCTTGAATTTCTTTTGGATAACGACGGCAATTTCTGGTTTATGGAAATGAACGTGCGCCTGCAGGTTGAGCAT
>JBJEOD010000356.1:0-6129 GCA_051880535.1 Acutalibacteraceae bacterium
CCGTTAAGCGCGCTTTTTCTTTCCTTTGTTTGCCGCCGCAAAAGCTCCCGCCGCCGCGCACATAATTACAGCCCACATAAGTACATCAGAGCTGTCCGAGGTTTGGGGCAGGGCTTCGCCGCTTTCTTTTTCCACGGTGTTTTCGGCAGGTTTATCAGCTTCATTCTGCTCGGATATGACTTGCTCGGATTTCTCCACCGCTGAGCAAACTGTGCATACGCCGTTTTCAAAGGTGTGCGCGGTCTTTTGGGTGCTTTCGCCGCACGCCTCGCATACCTGCCAGTGACCCTCACTGTCATAGCTCCAGTTACTTCCGTAAATGTGTCCTGTCGGAGCCTCTCCCACAGAGTATGCCGCCACGGTGCCGCTTACCTCAAACGCCGCTAAAAGAATCGGAGTTTTCGAGGGCGACTGCTCTGCGCTTATAAAGCACAGCCCCTCGGGCGCTATATCGCTTTTAAGCGCGGTATCAGCGTTGTCGGGCGAGGCGTTTTCGGGGTTTTCCGAAAAATCGCGCGTGTTGATGTAATTTACATAGGTAATGCTCGAGGGGTCGGTGACGTCGTAGACCATAATGCCGCCTACGCGCTCAAGCGCCGTAAAGGCATAGGCTTTTCCGTCTACCGTGCCTACCGTAACGCTTTCGGGCTCGGGTCCCTTTTTAAGCGAACGGCTGTCGAAATCGTTGTCGTCGTTAGAGCAGTTGAAGTATTCGGGCAGGTACTCCGCCGTTCTTGCTTCAAAGTCGTTTGCACTGTCATAAACCTGTGTAATGCCGTTTTCGTCTGCCTTATATACCGAGAAGGATCTGCCGCCGAACAGCACATTTTTGCCCTCGGGAAGTCCGTCGGTCACCGAAGAGTCGATTACCCTTACCTTTTTAGCCTGCGTGCCGTCGGTTGCGGTAAGGGTGACCTTTTTCTCATTAACGTATTCCGCCGCACCGCTTCCCCATTCGCGGGCGTCGCCCTCGTTAGCGGTAAGAATATAGGTCTGACCGTTTACGGTATAAACCGCTATTCCGTCGGGCATATACGCACCCACCGCATTAGTATAGGTTTTAGGCGCGTAAGCGTTGTCCTCACTAAGGTCAACAGCGTTTTCTTCAAGGCTTAAATCCTTAAAGCCTAAGGAATATACACCCTTGAATGTATTTGTGTTCAAATCAAGCACCGCAATCGCGTTAGCCTCCTGCAAAGATACATAGGCGGTGTCGTCGGTGCAGGCGATGTATTCAGGCTCCAAATCAACAGATGGCGCGGCGTTCTTTCTTAAAATTACGCCGTTTGCGAGAAGCTCGGCTCTCCTGCTGTCAAACGCCTCAAAGCCTACGGTTACAGCCGTGCTTTCCTTTACATTTTCGGTATTAAGGGTGATAACCGTGACCGAACCCGCGGGGTCGGTTATGCCGTCGCCGATTCCTCCGCGCGGCTCGCCCTCGTCGGCGGTAAGGATTTTAGTGCCGTCGGGCGTAAAGGTAATCATATCGGGCTGATTTCCGACAGGTATCATCGCAAGCAGGTCACCGTCGGTAGTGAGTATTGCCGCGTATCCGTTTTTGTCATACGCCGCGTCCTGAAGCGCCACCGCCGCGATTCCAAGCTCGGAGCTTACCGCTACCGAGGTCATATCCCCGTATGTAAAGTCGGGCGCGGCGTCCTTTACAAGCTCCTTTATGTCAAGCTGTTTAGCCGTCATTTCCTCCGAAACCGCGCAGGTTATATCGGCAAGGCTTACAATGTCAAGGTATCCCGTCGCACCGTTTACCACCCACGCCGCGTTGTTCTTTGTGTCAAAAGCTACTATCTCGGCAACGCCGCCGTCCTTGTTAGATACCCCCGTGACGTATGAGCCAAGCTTTTGTAGCGCGAGTGCGTTCGCATTTTCAAAGCCGTCGGTTTTAAGAGTAACGCTCTGCTCGGGCTCCTGCGGCTCTTGAGACTCCCCGTCTCCGCCGGGCTGATTATTCCCCCATTCTCCGTCCACAAGACTGCGGGGGCGGTTTTCATCTATAAATGCCTGCTTCTGCGCCTCGTCGGCGGGCAGGCTGTTCCAGACAAGCAGGGTAAAATCCGCCGCGTTATTATCGGTATCCGCAAAATTTGTGCGGCGCAGAGATTTCTGCTTGGATATATCCTCCGTAGCAGGCGCGGCGCCCTCGCCGACATCTCTGAAATCCGTCGTTCTTGTGGAGACCGCGTCGATTTTCACCTCGCCGTTATAGAGAATTATCTCAACGGATTGGTCATTGTCGATAACCCGCTCCCAATCAATATCGGCTTTATCAAGGGTTACGGCCGCGACCGAGGTATCCTCAGCCGCACAGCGTATAAGATAAGAGGTTTTTGCAGGGATACTGCCGTTAAGTGCAAGCTCCACCTCCTCTGCCGAGCCGTCGCTAACCCAAGTAGAGCCCGCGTGCTTACCCTTGGAGTTTTCCCTGTTTGACGAATAGGTAATTTTGTAGCCGACAAGCGATATTACGCTGTCGGTGGGATTGTAAAGCTCAATAAAGCTGTGCGAAAATGGAGTGTCGCCCTTTCCTCCGCCGCCGTATATTTGGTTGATAACTATATGGTCGGGCGCGGCGGCTGACAGCAGCCCTGACGGCAACGCCGCAACAACCATAATTACAGCGGCAAGCACCGCCGTGATTCTTTTAAGTCTCTTCATAAAATTTACACCTTTCATTTCTGATTCCGTATATTATCATACGTATTAATTTTAATGAAAGAATGTAAAGTCTGTTACCGCTTTTATGTAAAATCGGAGTGAAAATTATTTAGCGTAGGGTTTCGGATTGTTTGTTCTTCCGAGAATATAATCGGTGGAAGTACCATAAAAATCCGCAAGCACTGTCAAAAAGCGGGTAGGTATTTCTCGCTTTCCGATTTCATAATTGCTGTATACTCTTTGGTCTATGCCAAGAACTGCGGCGACCTCCTTTTGAACTAAATCTCTATCCTCTCGTAAATCTCTAAGTCTCGGATAATACAAAATATCACCCCAAAGTATTATTTTTCCTTAAACAGAGCATCGGTTGTTACATTTAATATTTTCGCAATAACATAAATTTCCTTATCGGTTGCAATGCGAATCTGACCCTCAAGCTTTGAATAGCTTGTGGGATTAATGTCACAGCCCATTATCTGCATTTTGGAAATAAAGTCCTTTTGCTTAATACCCTTTTCTTTTCGCAGACGTTCAATATTCTTTCCCACAATATTACAGTTGCCGTATTCTGTTTTACGAGTTTTCAAGACATATCACCACTAATATATTCTTGAAAAAATTATATTATATATAACACTTGACATAATTCCGTATCAGAATTATAATTAAAATAATTCTGATACGGAATTTTAGAGGTGTTTATGATAAAACGAGTTGCGGTTGCGGGCTGTCGGGACTATGACAATTATAAAGAGGCTAAGGAGTACATTGATTTTTGTATCAGCGAAATAAGGAAAAAACACACTTTAATTTTCGTTTCGGGCGGTTGCCGCGGTGCCGACGCTTTAGGAGAAAGATACGCCGCCGAAAACGGTTTTAAAACAGAAATATACCCTGCCGTTTGGGAAAAATACGGCAGGGCGGCAGGACCTAAACGAAACAAAAAAATCGCTGAAATCAGCGATTACATCATTTGCTTTTGGGACGGTCAAAGCAAGGGTACAAAATCACTTATCCAATTTGCCAAAAAAGACGGAAAGCCTGTAAAAATCAAGCGTATAAAATCGTTTTTGTAAAAACCGGCACCTTTTCTGTCCATAATTCAAGTGCAGGGCGGCGGAGCAAGCAGTGTCCACAAATAAAATTTCTTAACGTAGGGAAGGCATTTATGCCTTCCGCGTCTAACGTCTAACGTCTAATATCTAACATCTAACTTCCCAAATCCTTACAAAAAGCTCATCAGCTCTGGACTTATCGCCCGATAGGTAGAGCCAGCCGAAAAGACATTCAAGCCCCGTCGCGGTGTGGTAATCGCCGTTTGTGGCGTTTTTCGGGGTAGAAGAGGTATGAAAATTCCGCCCGCGCTTAAAGACCGAAAGCTCCTTTTCGGTAAGTAACGGCTCGATAACCGCAAAAGCCCTCGCCTGTGCGGCGGCGTTTACCACCTGTGCAGACATTTTATGTAGCTCCCCCGAAGGGCGGCTTTTATCGGCAAGGGCGGTTCTTACATAAAGTCCGTAAACCGCGTCGCCGACAAAAGCCAGCACAGAGGGGCTTAGCAAATCGGGATTTTCTTTTTTTATATCCATTTTACATCACAAACTCAAATTCAATATCATAAACGCTTACTGTATCGCCCTGCTTAATGCCCGCCTTTTCAAGCGCAGCTATAATACCGCTTGAACGCAGTACACGCTCAAAATACTGGAGCGATTCGTAATCGTCGGGGTCTACCGTGTTCATTACGTCCATAATCCACTCGCAGTCCTCGACAAAGTAAACCCCGTCGCAGACACGGATATTAAACCCGCGTGCTTTAGGCTTGCTGAAGTCCTCGACGGGCTTGGGCTCCGCCTCATACCGTTTCACAGGCGGCAGTTTTGCAAGCTCCGCGGCAACAAAATCAATAAGCTCGTCGGTTCCCTCGGCTATCGCCGCCATTATTGGAAAGAACTTATAGCCCTTCTCGGTGAAATAGTCCGAAATTCGCTTAACCTCCGCCTCGTCCGCAAGGTCACACTTGTTGCCTACTATTATCTGCGGACGTGCTTCAAGCTCGTTGTTAAAGACCGAAAGCTCCTTGTTAATCTTGTTAAAATCATCAATCGGGTCTCTGCCCTCGCTGCCTGAAATGTCAAGCACGTGCAGGAGCAGTCGGCAACGTTCAACGTGGCGCAAAAACTCATGCCCTAAGCCTACACCCTCGCCCGCGCCCTCGATAAGACCAGGTATATCCGCCATTACAAAGGAGGTTCCCTCCCCCATTCTGACAACCCCGAGAACGGGCGTTAAGGTGGTAAAATGGTAGTTGGCGATTTTGGGCTTTGCCTCGCTCACTACCGAAATAAGAGTAGATTTACCGACGTTCGGAAAGCCGATAAGCCCCACGTCGGCAAGTAATTTAAGCTCTAAGGTAACGTCCAGCTCCTCGCCCGGGTTACCCTTTTTTGCAAAGCGAGGCACCTGCCTTGTCGCGGTGGCGAAATGCTGATTTCCCCAGCCGCCGTTGCCGCCCTTTGCAACCGTAACAGGCTCGTCGTCCGAAATATCGGCGATTATTCTGCCCGTTTCGGCCTCCTTTACAAGAGTGCCTACGGGAACATAAACCACCAGATCAGGCGCGCTTTTGCCCGTACAGCGACCGCCGCCGCCCTTCTGCCCCGCCTCTGCCGCATATTTGCGCTTGTAGCGGAAATCGGCAAGGGTGGAGAGGTTGCTGTCCGCCTTGAAAATAATATCGCCGCCTCTGCCGCCGTCGCCGCCGTCGGGACCGCCCGCCGCGACATATTTCTCCCTGTGAAAGGAAACCGCGCCGTCACCGCCGTTGCCCGCCTTTAAATGAATTTTTGCAATATCTACAAACATATATTTTACCTTTCAGCCGCTTTAAAATCGGTTATTGCTCTTCGGGATAATCGCCGTCCTCGGGCAGAGCCTCGGATTCGGTTAGAAGATATACCTCGTAAAGCTCCCTTGCGCGCTCGTAATTTTTAGCAGACACAAAAATATAGTCCGGCACAATTCCGCCGCCTAAAAGCAGCTTTACCGAGCCGCCCGCGCCCTCCTGACGGCATACAAAGGGAATCCCGTTTTCCTTTAGCATATCCTGAAATACCGCGGAGGATACGGGATTTTTTATAATTGCCGCAACAACAGGCTCATTTTCGTCCTTTTTTTCCTCTTTCTTCCTCTTAAAAAAGCTCATTCTTCGGAGTTCTCCGTTTCCTCGAAAAATTCTTCTCCGTCAAAAAATTCTTCGTCAAACTCGGGCTCGGAATTCAGAAAATCCTCATAAATCTGATTGGCGCGCTCGAAATCGTCTTCATCTACATAAATATCGTCCGCGGTAAAGGAGCCGCCGAAGGTCACCTTCAAAGCTCCCTCGTCCTCTGTATCGCACGAGAAAGGAATATCATTTTCTTTCAGAAAATCCAGTTCTTTTAAAAGGTTTGCGGC
>JBJEOD010000357.1:0-1317 GCA_051880535.1 Acutalibacteraceae bacterium
TTTAGAAGAAAGGATATAAAAATGAAACGTTTACCTAAATATACGCCTGCGGAAGTACGGAATGATCCATACGGATTTACTTACAAAGAAATGTCGGAAGTTATTGGCGAGAATGAAGCAAAAGCCTTATATGAAGAATTATATAAGCAATTACCACGCAAAAAAAATCTATCAATGTTGGTAAAAAATATTTGCAAAAGCAGTGATACTGAAAAGTATGTTTACGAACTGAAAGACAACAAATACATTGAAACGGTTTTTATCAAGCGGCGAGATGGTGGAACTGTTTGCGTGAGCACACAAGTCGGTTGTCCTGTTGGTTGTATTTTTTGTGAGTCCGGGCGAAATGGCTTTGTTCGTAATCTAACATCGTCAGAAATCGTACAACAGATTATATTGTTGCGTCGAAAAGTAAACCGTATCGTTTTTATGGGTATGGGAGAGCCTTTATTCAATTATGACAACTTGATAAAAGCAATCCATATTCTCCGAGATAGATATGGGCTCAACTTTCCAACCGACGGCATTACCATATCAACAGTTGGTCCGGTCGATCAATTAAAAAAATTGCGCGAGGAACATCTTAAAATTCAGTTGACAATATCTTTACACGCAGCAACACAATCTGCAAGAAATCGTATTATTCCTCACATGCGCATATATGCTATTGAAGATGTTGTTAAGCAAGCCTTATCCTATTCTGAAAGGCATAATCGCAAAATTGTCTTTGCGTATTTGCTTTTACCGGGTATAAATGACCGGCCCTCAGATGTAAGACAACTTGCAAAATGGTTTCGGGGCAAAAAAGTTATGATTAACGTGTTACAATACAACCCAACAAGCAATTCAAGAATTAAAGCACCACAGAAACGGGAAATAGTTGCATTCAAACATCAATTAGAGCAAGCAGGACTTGAAGTTACTATGAGAGTTTCTCATGGCAGAGAGATTAACGCGGCTTGTGGACAGTTAGCTAACACATATAATAAATTCAAAAAAAAATGATTAAAAGTGCCAGACGCATAGACGCAGAGCCGATAACGCATTAGGTCAAAAAACCTATGTGTTATCGGCTTTTTTATTTAATATTGCGCAAAAGCCGCTGTTCCCTATTATAGAATGGATTGCGGGTAGTGTATTAAAGTCGCCCTTTTTTAAGGATACGGCGGTATCGGGGAGGTATCGCCGTGTCCATTTTTATTTACTGTAACCCGCCTAATGCTTTGCGGTCAAAAAAAGCTATGCTCCGCAAGCGGGATATTCCGGCTATGAATGTGAACTGTCAATACATTTAGCTACTGCTTACATTTCCTTTGC
>JBJEOD010000357.1:1417-6114 GCA_051880535.1 Acutalibacteraceae bacterium
CGCACTCAAGAGCCATCTCCCGAACGGGTACGGAGCGAAAGGGGCAGAGAGGACAAGCCCTTAACTCCCGTCCTCTACTCCACGCGGGAAGGAGGTGAACTCTATGGAGCTATCTTCTTCCGACAAGGAAAGAATACAACATCAGTACGACGCATTAGCAAAGAAAACTTTGGTCGGCGAAGCGAAAAGCCACCGCCGCACTCTTGCGAAACGCGCAGCACGCGAAGTTACTTTTTCGGATTTGAGCGAAAGCGAACTCGCGCAGCTTTTCACAACGGACGAATACGAAAGCGATTATTTCCGTTTTCAAGTGTCCGGCTTTGATGTACTCGTCAAAAATGAACTGCTTGCCGAAGCCCTTAACGCTTTGCCCGAAAGGAAACGCGACATTATCCTTTTGTCCTACTTCTTGGATATGAGCGACGCGGAAATTGGCGAACTGCTGAATGTTGTACGCACGACGGTTTTCCGGCACAGGAAATCCGCGCTTGCGAAAATCAAACAGTATTTGGAGGGAAAAGCAGATGATGAATACCGTTAGGAAGTCTGAAAATCTGTTGCCGTTCCCTGTCATTTCCGCAGCGGCAAACGGCGACACAACCGCCATGTGCGCGATCTTGAAGCACTACGAGGGTTACATAGCGAAACTTTGTACCCGCACGCTGAAAGACGACGCGGGCAATACCTATTCCTATGTGGACGAGGAAATGCGTAACAGGCTGCAAGTGCGCCTTATTACCCGCACCCTTGCTTTTCATGTAGGATAATCTTTTAGCCCATGCGGGGAGCGTGTCCCCTTTCCACGCTTCCCGTTATGGGCTATTTGTCGTTCCGCAAAAGCATATCCGCTGTTGATGTGCTTTTGCAGGCCGACAAAGCCTATTGTTCTTTGACAAAGAAAGCGGCCTTTGGTGCGCAGCATAACAGGCAAACGGGTACATTCCGTCTGTACCGAGCCAGTCGGCGGGTACGCCATGACAGCTTTTCCCCATAGGGGAAAAGCCGAGCGAGAACTACCGCGCCGTAAAACAGGTTTAGCAGCTTGTGGGCGACGACATACAAGGCGGCACAATGATACTCCCGCGTTGAACACCCTCAAAGTATTGCGCGGCGCACCCATAAGCATGGGCCGGGGTGAAACTCCCGTGAGGTTGCAGCTAACAACCGCCCGTTTTTGCCTTTTGACGAATATAGTTTATCCATACAGGAAAAGGAGGTTTTTCTAATGGATAAAAAACAGACAATTACAACCGAACGCAAAATAGGGAAAATCACCTATCTTGTTCAAGCGTTGCCGAGTGAAAAGGCAACCGATACAATCCATAAAAAGATTGAGAAACTCATTGTAAAGGATTTGCAGAAAAAGCCCGGAAATCCGGGATTTTTAGCGTCCGAGTAGTGCATTAGGCGGCGGGATATGGTATAATGATAGCAACACATTATACCTGTTTATTCGGCTGTCGGAAAGGAGGACTAATGTTACAGTCGAATAAAATCACCGCCCTTTACTGCCGTTTAAGTCAAGAGGATATGCAAGCCGGAGAAAGCGGAAGCATACAGCACCAAAAAATGATACTTCAACGCTATGCGGACGAACACCATTTTTTGAACACAAAGTTTTTTGTGGACGACGGATTTTCCGGCGTGAGTTTTGAGCGCGAGGGGCTGCAAGCGATGTTGCAGGAAGTGGAAGCCGGACGAGTGGCGACGGTCATTACCAAAGACCTTTCCCGTCTTGGCAGAAACTATCTGAAAACGGGCGAACTCATAGAGATTGTATTTCCCGAAAACGGAGTACGCTATATCGCGATCAACGACGGAGTTGACACAGCGCGGGAGGATAACGAGTTTACCCCCTTGCGGAACTGGTTTAACGAGTTTTACGCCCGCGACACAAGCAAGAAAATCCGCGCAGTTAAACAGGCACAGGCGCAAAAAGGCGAGCGCGTCAACGGGGAATATCCATACGGCTATATCCCAGACCCGAACAACCGCCACCACCTTATACCCGACCCGGAAACCGCGCCGATTGTCAAACAGGTTTTCGCTATGTTTGTTAGCGGCGTGCGTATGTGCGAAATCCAAAAATGGCTTGCGGAAAACAAAGTCTTGACGATTGGAGCGTTGCGCTATCAGCGTACAGGACAGGCGCGGTATCAGCGGGCAATGATCGCCCCCTATACTTGGCCGGACAAAACGCTCTATGACATATTAGCAAGGCAGGAATATTTAGGGCATACCATAACCGCGAAAACTCACAAGGTATCCTACAAGTCGAAAAAGACCCGGAAGAACGAAGAAGAACAACGCTATTTCTTCCCAAACACCCATGAGCCGCTTGTTGACGAGGAAACCTTTGAACTTGCGCAAAAGCGGATTGCTACCCGCCACCGCCCGACAAAAGCAGCGGAGATTGATATTTTTTCCGGCTTGCTGTTTTGCGCTGGTTGCAGACATAAGATGTATTACCAACAGGGCGTAAATATCGAGCCGCGCAAGTTTTCCTATTCTTGCGGCGCATGGCGCAACAGGGCAAGGACAGGCAGCGAGTGTACCTCTCATTATATCCGCAAAAACGTACTTCTTGATTTAGTGCTGGAAGATATGCGGCGGGTTTTGCGGTATGTTAAGGAACACGAACAGGACTTTATCTGTAAAGCTACCGAGTACGGCGACATGGAAGCGAGAAAGGCATTAGCGCAGCAGCAAAAGGAACTTTTCAAAGCACAGGCGCGTATGACCGAACTTGACACGCTTTTCCGCAAGCTGTATGAGGACAACGCATTAGGCAGACTGACAGATGAACGGTTTGTGTTTCTAACTTCCGGCTATGAGGACGAAAAGAAATCCCTTGCCGCAAGGATAGACGAGTTACAACAGCAGATCGCAACCGTTACCGAGCGAAAAAGGGATATATCAAGGTTTATTCAGATTGTCGGGAAATACAGCGACATACAGGAATTGACCTATGAAAACGTCCATGAGTTTATCGACCGTATTTTGATACATGAATTAGACCGGGAAACCAACACCCGGAAAATCGAAATCCATTATAGCTTTGTCGGACAGGTTGATACCGAGCAGGAGCCGACGCAAGTTGTCAACCATGACCGCCGCAACATGGTAGATGTAAAAAGTATCGCTATCTAACCCCAGCAAAGTTAAGACCTGAATAACCATCATCCACATATACATCATAAATCTTAAATCCATGCATCTTAGCGTATTCTTCTAAAAAAATCTTTTGTGTTTGAATACTACCTGATTCTCCTACACTTCCATCATCTAGTGATAGTCTAAAATATAAAGCTGTGTTGTAAATTTTATTATCTTTCAATTTTTCCTCCAATTCCTTCACAAACTTGCATTATGATGATACCACAAGTTTATGTTTACATCCATCTATTTGTATATTAAATTTTGTTAGCTGGGTATCCCAGTTACAACACTATGGCGATTCGCTTGTGATGCAGAGTGATTCACGCCTTTTCCTGTTCACGAAAATGCTATATTTTCACCTATTTAAGTTAAAATTAGTCACCATCATTTACACATCCCAGTTCTTTGGTTGAAGAAATATTCTCTTCAATAGTTACGGACATTTGAACAATCAAATTACCACCTTTTTTGAAAAAATAATTTATCTTCTATTATTACAGGAGATTTCAAAGTCCATTTGAGAGGGTACTTATGAAATTTTTTATTCCTCTAATAGTACTGGAAAGTTAGGTATGCTTTTGTGTACTCATTTAAGTAAATTTCTTAAAATTTTTTCATATCCACTCAATAGTACTAAAGATTTCAACATCTTTTTGATGGAGTGTTCATCAAAAAAATTTAGAATCATTTCATAAGACCAAAAAAAGTGTAATTGCCTGTTAAGACAATCACACTCCTGCAAGTTTGTGCTAATTAATTAAAATATTTTTTCTGCAATTATTAATATTAAAAATATTAAACATACTAAACTAATTGTTATTCCTATAGAACATAAAATATTAATTTTAAAATCTATATTTGTCTTTTTATCCAAGAAAACAAATGAACCAAAAAATAGCAATATAATAAATAATAGTGAAGCCAAACCTATAATTCCTTCTTTAATTCCACCATTCATGCCTTTTCCTACTAATGCATCAAAACAGCCAATTATGCAAGACAAAATATATTTTACAATTTTCATTTTATTCACCTCTTAAATAATCTTCTATTACGCCATATATTCTTACTAACTAAGATTCCTGACATTAATAACAATTGATTCGTTCCAAAATTCAGTGCACCATCTAATGCATAATTCTGTAAAACAGCACTTGATAACTTTCCAGTATACGCATCTAAACCGGCAAAGGCTCCTTATATAAAAGGTTGATTATGTCTATTATATGAATTTTTAATATGTAATTTAAATTACTCTACAAGTATCTCAAAATGACTATTTGTTATTTGCAAGCATCATGTATAAAAATCTTAAATTTTGACAAATTTTAGTGTTTTTGACCAAAATCTTAAAGTAGAATATAAAAAAGGTGAAAAGAATAGAAACAACTTTTATACATATCAAAATGTAAATAAGTATTGCATAAAAGAAGATTTTGTGCTTTAAGAAGCATACACTTTATTAAAAAATTGAATATAGTATCAATGTAATATAAATTTTAAGTGCAATAGAAAAGATATCTGGCTAATGTGAGAAG
>JBJEOD010000358.1:0-6096 GCA_051880535.1 Acutalibacteraceae bacterium
AAAAACCATACCGATTTTCTGACGGAGCCGCGCGATTTTTTTACTGTCCGAGGTTATTTCCTCGCCGTCCAGAACAACGGTGCCCGCGCTCGGGGTCTCAAGGCCGTTCATACATCTCAGCAGGGTGCTTTTTCCGCAACCCGAGGGGCCTAATACCACAACCACCTCACCGCTTCTGACGCTCAAATCAATTCCGTTAAGAACGGTCTCTTTACCGAAGCGTTTTACAAGACCCGAAACCTTAAGCTGTATTTCTTCTGTCATTGCCGCAGTCACCTCCAGCGCTTTTCAAGCTTTTTTGCCAATACGGATATGGGCCAGCAGGCGAGGAAGTATAAGAGAAATATTACTCCGTACACCCACAGCGCCGCGGTCGGGTAATCAAAGCGGTTAGCGTCGATAATCTGCTTGCCTACCTTAAGCACCTCGGTCATACCTATCAGCACAACAAGGCTTGTTGTTTTTATCATACGGGTTGTTAAATTAATAGTAAGGGGAATGAGTCTTCGCATGGTCTGCGGAATCACCACATATATAAAGGTCTGCACCCTGTTCATTCCCAGCGCCGCCGCGCTGTCGTACTGGTGCTTGGGGATACTTATAAGCGCTCCCCTTACGAGGTCGCCCATTTCGGCGGTACCCCACAGGGTGAAGACTATAACCGCGCTTACATCCGCCGAAAGATTCCAGCCGAATGCCCTTGTTACTCCGAAATAGGCGATAAACAGCAGCACCAACTGGGGCATAATGCGTATACATTCGAGATAAACACGGCTTAAAGCTCTTGTAATCGGGTTTTTAAGGGTCATAAGCATTCCGAACAAAATCCCGAGCGGGACGGATAACAGCACCGAAATAAGGCTTATACGGAGCGTTACCCAAAGACCTCCCAGCAGGCGGAGAAAATTTTTACCCATAAAGAGTACGCTAATTCCCGAACCCTGCATACCTAAGCCTCCTCTCGATAATGCTCGCGGCTATAGAAATCGGGAGCAGTATAATAAGGTAGAAGATTACCAGCATAATGAGCGCCTCGTCGGTCTCGTAGTAAAGCCCGATAAGATCCTTTGTGACGTACATCAGATCTGCCAATGCGATTCCGCTTACAACCGAGGTTTCCTTAATCAAGAAAATCACATTTGCGCATATTCCCGGGACAGATACGGCAAGCGCCTGCGGAAAAACGACCTCCCTCATAGTAAGCGCCCTGCCCATACCAAGGCTCGCCGCCGATTCAAGCTGTGATTTTTCCACCGATTCAAGGCCGCTTCGCATAGACTCCGCCATATAGCTGCCGCCGAGAAAGGCAAGACCTACAATAGCGCAAAGCTCCGCGCTCCAGACGATTCCGATTTTAGGAAGTCCGAAATACAGGAAGAAGAGCTGAACTAAGAGGGGAGTGTTTCGGCTGATTTCGATATATACAGATACGACCGCGCGTATAATCGGGATTCGGTAATACCTGATTACGGCGCAGACAACACCTACCGCCAGTGAAAGCAAAATACCGAAAAATGCGATTTTCACCGTCAGCACCGCCGCGTCGATATACCACGGCAGATATTTCCGCATAAACTCGAAATTCAGACCCATTCGGTTCAGCACCTCATTAATTATTTTTTTATGCGGTTATTTTACCGCGTCAAAGCCGCGCTGCAGGTCGGCGATAATATCGTCGATATGCTCTGTGCCTATTGAAAGGCGGATTGTGTTGGGCTTAATGCCCTGATCCGCAAGCTCCTCAGGCGAAAGCTGGCTGTGTGTAGTGGTTGCGGGGTGGATTACAAGGCTCTTTACGTCCGCGACATTTGCGAGCAGTGAGAAGATTTCCAAATTGTCTATGAACTTGTGTGCTTCCTCTATGCCGCCCTTGATTTCAAAGGTGAAGATTGAGCCGCCGCCCTTCGGGAAATACTTTTGATACAGCGCGTGGTCGGGGTGATCCGCAAGGGACGGATGATTAACCCTTTCAACCTGACTGTGATTTGAAAGAAATTCGATAACCTTTTTGGTGTTTTCCGCATGGCGCTCCAAGCGAAGGGAGAGGGTTTCAATTCCCTGCAAGAGGAGAAACGCCGCAAAGGGAGAGATTGTCGCACCCGTATCCCGCAGGAGAATCGCGCGGATATAGGTGACAAACGCCGCGGGGCCTACCGCCTTTACAAAGGATACGCCGTGATAGCTGGGGTTGGGCTCCGCGATAGCGGGATATTTACCCGACGCCGCCCAGTCAAATTTGCCCGAATCCACGATTACACCGCCTAAGGTAGTGCCGTGACCGCCGAGGAATTTAGTGGCGGAATGTACTACAATGTCCGCGCCGTGCTCTATCGGACGGATAAGGTAAGGAGTGCCGAAGGTGTTATCAACCACCAGCGGCAGACCGTGCCTGTGGGCAAGCTCTGCCAACGCGTCGATATCGGGAATATCGCTGTTGGGGTTGCCGAGGGTCTCAATATAAATCGCTCTGGTGTTGTCCTTGATGGCGGCTTCAACCTCCGCAAGGTCGTGAATGTTTACAAACGAAGCCGTGATGCCGAAATTGGGCAGGGTATGGGCAAGCAGATTGTAGCTGCCGCCGTAGATGGTCTTCTGCGCTACAATGTGGCCGCCGTTCTGGGCGAGAGCTTCAATGGCGTATGTAATCGCCGCCGCGCCTGAAGCCAGAGCTAAAGCGGCAACGCCGCCCTCAAGCGCCGCCACGCGCTGTTCCAAAACGTCCTGCGTGGAATTGGTAAGTCTGCCGTAGATGTTGCCCGCGTCGGCAAGGCCGAAGCGCGCCGCCGCGTGGGCGGAGTTCTTGAATACATAAGAGGTGGTTGCGTAAATCGGCACCGCGCGTGCGTCGGTGGCGGGATCGGGATTTTCCTGACCTACATGGAGCTGGAGGGTTTCAAATTTATATTTAGACATAATATTATATTTCCTTTCTCGGTTAAATGTTCGATATATTTTTTAAAATTTTACCTCGTAATACATCGGCACATTCGCCCGAATCGGAAATTTGCTCTTACAAGCTCTTCAAAAAAATTTTTCATAGCAATTACCTACCTTTTGGGTTGGTATAAGTATAGCACGCATTACCTACTTTGTCAATAGGTAAATAGGATTTTTAAATTTTTTTGCTTTTGCTGTAAGGACAGCCCCGAAAGTCCCGCGCTCAACAGGGCTATTTTTTAGGCTTGTGAATGTTTCTTATTGTCTTTTTAGGCTTTTTTGCCGCTTGGTGTCGCTCCCGATTATCGGGCGCGACAAGGCAGTCAGGTCCCGTTCCTATAAGGTCAAAGCGCCCCTCTTTTTTAAGGGCGGAAAGCACAAGCGGGCGGTTTTCGGGCTTGAAATACTGCAAAAGCGCCCGCTGCTCCGCCTTTTCCCGCTCGGTGCGGGGAACATAGACAGGCTCCATTGTATCCGGGTCAAGCCCCGTGTAAAACATACAGGTCGAGACCGTGCCCGGAGTGGGGTAAAAGTCCTGCACCTGCTCGGGGTGAAGTCCGTGCTTTTTTAAAAATACCGCAAGCTCGATAGCGTCCTTTTTTGTACTGCCGGGGTGGGAGGACATAAGGTAGGGGACTAAATACTGCTTTTTGCCCGCGCTCTCGGTAAGCTCGTAAAACCGTTTTTCAAATTTGTTGTAGACCTCAATAGGCGGCTTGCCCATTTTTTTAAGCACGCGGTTTGAGCAATGCTCCGGCGCAACCTTAAGCTGACCGCTTATGTGGTGGTTTACAAGCTCCTTGAAAAAATCCTCGTTTTGGTCGGCGATAAGGTAATCGAACCGAATCCCCGAACGGATAAAGACCTTTTTAATCTTAGGCAGGGCGCGAAGCTCCCGCAAAAGCGACAAATAATCCTCGTGGGTGACCTTGACTGCGGGGCAAACCCCGGGTGCCAAGCATTTTTTATCGGGACACAGCCCCTTTTTAAGCTGACCGTCACAGGAGGGGCGGCGGAAGTTGGCGGTAGGGCCGCCGACGTCGTGAATATAGCCCTTAAAATCAGGCATTTCGGTTAACAGCTTAGCCTCTTTTATAACCGATTCGTGACTGCGCACCGAAACCTGCCTGCCCTGATGAAAGGCTATCGAGCAGAAGTTGCAGGCTCCGAAGCACCCGCGGTTGTGGATAAGGGAGAATTTGACCTCCTTTATCCCGGGAACGCCGCCTAAAGCCTCATAGCTCGGATGATAGTCCCGCATAAAGGGCAGACTGTAGACCTCGTCCATCTCCTCGGTAGTGAGGGGAGGCATAGGGGGATTCTGCACCACTATTTTCCCGCCGTGGCGCTGTATTACGGTTCTGCCGCGCACCGCGTCGTGCTCGGTCTGCTGAATTTTGCAGGCTTTAGCATAAAGCCGCTTGCCCTTTTCGTCGGGAATTTTCACAAGCTCGAACGCCGCGCACTCCTGCGCCCCCGCGATAGGGGTATAGTCGGCGGCGTTAACGGCATAGCAGGTGCCTGAAATATCGGTAATAGAGGAAATATCCTCCCCCGCCGCAAGCCTGTCGGCAATCCGGACAACGTGCTTTTCGCCCATACCGTACATAAGCAGGTCCGCGCCCGACTCTATAAGCACCGAGGGGCGCACCCTGTCGTCCCAGTAGTCGTAATGCGCAAAACGGCGCAGGGAGGCTTCAAGCCCGCCTATACAGACAGGGGTATCGGGGTAAAGCTCTTTAAGCTTTTTGGTATAGACTGTGACCGCCCTATCGGGTCTTGCGCCCGATTTGCCGCCGGCGGTATATGCGTCGTCGCTCCTCCGCTTTTTTGCGGCGGTGTAGTGGGCGACCATTGAATCTATATTGCCGCTGTTGACCAAAAAGGCAAGGCGGGGCTTTCCAAAGCGTTTGTAATCCTTATCGCTCTTAGGCTGGGGGATAATGCAGACCTTATACCCCGCGTGCTCAAGCACCCGCGAGATTATCGCCGTGCCGAAGCTGGGGTGATCGACATACGCGTCCCCCGTCACTATTACAAAATCGGGCTGTTCCCAGCCGTACCGCCGCATTTCATCTGCGGTTATAGGTAAAAAAGGCATAATGTCCTCCAAACACAAAATATATTATTAGTATAACACATTTAATTATATTCCACAAGGAGCAACACGCAATGGAGGAAAAGGAAATTATAAAGCCGAAAAGCGGCGGATTGTTCGGAATGATTATTACCGGGGCGATTGTCACGGCGGTTATACTTTTATCGGTTCTGACCGTGAAATATTTTTTTAAGGGCACATATTCCTCGCTTAAAAATTGGTATTCCGCAAATATCTGCGCCGAAACCGACGTAAACGAGGTAATCGAAACGGCGGGCGGTGGGACAGATGAGGTTTAAGCTTTTCGGAACCGAATTTTACGTCTCCTTTTTGTTCGCGGCGGTCATCACCGCAATGCTCGCCTTTGACCGCACGGGCTATGTGCTGCCTCTGTTTTTCGCCGTCTTAATCCACGAGGCGGGACATCTTTGCGCTATGTGGATTTTAGACTGCGCGCCTAAGCGGGTGCGGCTTGTCCCTGCCGCAGTTGAGATTACAACCAAAATCGGGAGCAGCGGCAAAAATGAAATTCTGATCGCCCTGTGCGGCCCCGCCGTAAATCTTCTGATGTTCGGCACGCTGTTTTTGAATTACCTCGCCTTCGGGAACGACAGCTATTTGAGCACGGGGCTTATTAATCTGCTTATCGGGGTTTTCAACCTTATGCCCGTAACGGGGCTTGACGGCGGAACAGTGGTCTTCAACCTGTTATGCCGCAAAACCGAACCGCAGCGCGCGGGGCTTATTATGCGGATAATTAACCTCTCGGTAGCTGCTGCGGCGGTTATCACGGCGGTAACACTCTGCTTTAAGGGGCAGTTTAACCTTTCCTTTTTTATCCTCGCCCTTTATCTTATTGTAATGAGCATTATAAAAATTTAAGCAGAATAATACCCGCGCAAGCTACTGTTGCATTAAAGAATTCGCACAAAATGCCTCCCAAGCCTTACGGGAGGGGGACCGCCGAACGGCGGTGGAGGGGTACATTCGGTCTTTTACAAGCTAAATCCCCCAGTCACGGGAATCCCCTCGCCAACCTAACGGTTGGCCCTCTCCCCTTT
>JBJEOD010000359.1:0-6087 GCA_051880535.1 Acutalibacteraceae bacterium
ATTTAAAGCGGAATCGAAGAAACTGCTTGATATGATGATTAACTCAATCTATACCCATAAGGAAATTTTCCTCCGCGAGCTTATCTCCAATGCGAGCGACGCACTTGACAAGCTCTATTTCCGTTCTCTTACCGATAACTCGGTGGGTATCGCGCCCGACGACTTTGAGATTCGTCTGGAAGTTGACAAGGACGCGAGAACCCTAAAGGTTATCGACAACGGTTGCGGTATGACCGAGGAGGAGCTTGACAAAAACCTCGGCACTATAGCAAAATCGGGCTCCTTTGAGTTTAAGCAGGAAAACGAGAAAAAGGACAATGTTGACATTATCGGTCAGTTCGGCGTGGGCTTTTACTCCGCCTTTATGGTAAGCGATAAGGTGACGGTTGAGAGTAAGGCGTTCGGCTCGGACGAGGCGTTCCGCTGGACCTCAAAGGGAACCGAGGGCTATACTATAGAGCCCTGCGAAAAGGAAACCGTGGGTACTACGATAACCCTGCACATCAAGGAGAAGACCGAGGACGAGAATTACGACGAGTATCTTGACCAGTACAGAATAAGCGCCCTTGTTAAGAAGTATTCAGATTATATCCGTCACCCGATAAGAATGGAGTTTACCACAAAGGAGCCTGTTAAAACCGAGGACGTCGGCGAAAACAAGGAGCCTGAATATAAGGACGTAACCGAGCTTCGCACCCTTAACAGTATGATTCCGCTTTGGAAGAAAGCTAAGAATGAAATCAAGCCTGAGGATTACAACAATTTCTACAAGGATAAGTTTTACGATTACGAGGACCCCGCGAGGGTTATCCACTCAAAAACCGAGGGTCAGGCGACCTATTCAGCTCTTTTGTTTATACCTAAGCACCCGCCCTTTGATTACTACACCAAGGAGTTTGAAAAGGGACTCCAGCTCTATTCCAAGGGCGTGCTTATTATGGATAAGTGCGCTGACCTTCTGCCCGATTATTTCAGCTTTGTAAAGGGACTTGTGGACAGCGAGGATTTGTCCCTTAATATTTCCCGCGAGACCTTACAGCACGACGGTCAGCTGAAGCTTATCGCCAAAACGATTGAGAAGAAAATCAAGTCCGAGCTTGAAAAAATGCTTAAGGACGAGCGCGAGGCATATGAGGAGTTCTTCAAGTCCTTCGGAATACAGCTTAAATTCGGCGTTTACAATGATTACGGTATGCACAAGGACACATTGAAGGAACTGCTTTTGTTCCGCTCCTCGAACGAGAAGAAATACGTCACCCTTAAAGAATATACCGAGCGTATGAAGGAGGGGCAGGACACAATTTACTACGCCTGCGGCGAGACAGACGAGAAGATTGAAATGCTCCCCCAGACTGATGCGGTTAAGGATAAGGGTTATGAAATACTCTATCTCACCGAAAATGTCGACGAATTCGCCCTTAAAATGCTCGGAGAATATGACGGCAAGAAGTTTATGAACATCTGCGACGATAATTTAAACCTGGATAGCGAGGACGAGAAAAAGGCGCTGGAGGAGGAAAACACCGCCGCAAAGGATATGTTTGACGCAATGAAGGAAAGTATTGGCGACAGCATAAACGCCGTAAGGTTTACAAATAAGCTTAAAAAGCACCCCGTATGCCTTACAAGCGAGGGCGGAATTTCGCTTGAAATGGAAAAGGTGTTAAATTCAATGCCTAATGCTGCGGAAAACAAGGTGCAGGCAAAATTAGTGCTTGAAATCAACGCCGCCCACCCGATTGCCGAAAAGCTTAAAACGCTTTATAACGAGGATAAGGAACAGCTCGGCAAATATGCGAAGCTCCTTTACGGTGAGGCCTGCCTGATAGGCGGCAAGAGCGTCCCCGACCCTGCGGAGCACAGCGCGCTTGTCTGCGAGCTTATGACGAAATAAGTAAATATAAGCGCGGTAAATCCACGTATAACGGGAGGGCTTGCCCTCCCGTTATTTATTCCTTTTTGCATATTTACTACCTTTTAAATACATACCAAAAAGGTTTATCGCCGCCAAATGAATAGTCTCCGCTTTTCCACTCAATAAATAGATATTCTGTATCTCCGTGTTTTTGTATGACATATTTGCTTGCTGTTTGTCTTGGATTACATATAACATATCCGTTTATCCAACGCCATACCTCAGGCGCGTCAGTATGGGCTTCGGTTTCATCATAGCTTTTAAACGTATTTATAATCAATCCGCTGTTTAAAAATTCCGCACTGCGCCAGTAAAGAGCCTCGTAAGGAATAAATGAACAGCAATTTTTCGGGTCAAAACCGTCAACCGAACGAACTAAATCACGCACTTCCCATTTGCCTAAAATATGGGGGTCGTCGGCAGGAATGTCGGGTATTTCATCAATTTTCATAATTTCGCACTTTGAATATTCTTTTGAATCTGCCTTTCTGAAGACCCATATTTCAGGTTTACCGCCTTCAAAATAATTGTATGTTTTAAACTCTATAAACATAAAGGTATCCTTGCCGATTCTTTCAATGTTATATTTATTTTGGCTTTTTCTGTGTGGATACCCGCAGTTTGATAATAGAAACCCTTTAGTCCAAGCAAAACACCAATACTTTTCACCGTTTGGCAGAAAATAGAGCTCTTTTACTAAATCCTTAGAATCATGCATTTTGGATTTATCAGGATTAAACATTTCTTTTGAAGGCAGAAGGTCAAACAACTCCCAATGACCTATTATAGCTTCGTCATTAACAAAGGGGATATTTATATCTTCATTAAGTGTATCATTGTATTTACCGAGCTTTACTACCGGAATTTTTATTTCTACTGTGTCATCTTCATAAATGATTTTGTAGGTGGGCCCCACTATTTGATAATGATTGTCTAACACATATTTATTAAGATGCCTGACAGCCACATCATAATCCTCGTCGGTACATACGAGATTTGCTGTATCATTTGTAAAGATGATTGTTTTTTCAGAGAGTTTAGAAGCTTTGGGCAATTTCCCGGTTATTTCGATTCCGAATCCGGTGTCAAAATCACTGTTTATAAATTCGGTTTCATAATCAATAATAACCTTACGGCTTCCGATTATCTCTTTTGGAATGTAATCCTGCATTATGCATAGGATATTATTATATTCCGCTTTGCAATTAACAATTTTGCGATCATATGCAATATGCAGCTCATCACTTTTCCGAATAACGATATCAAACATAGATTCATTCTCCTTTATAGCTAAATTAAGCCTGCGGAGAGTATTTATGCGATTCTCGGTTTGTGCGATTAACTTCTCAAGTTCTTTTTCTTTTGCTGAAACAAGCTCGGAAATTTTTTCTTTGGGCATTTTAAAAAGTTCTTTGATTTCATACAAGCTGAATCCCAATTCTTTTAGAGTAAGTATGCGATAACAGTCGGATAATTTTGACGCACTATAATAACGATATCCTGTAAACTCATCTATCTTATCCGGCGGTAAAATACCTTCACTATCGTAATACCTTAAAGTCTTTACTGGGATGTTGGAGAGTTTTGAAAGCTCGCCGATTTTATACATAAACATCACTCCGTTCAAAATGTGCAATGGTACCTTGCAATGTCATATTATCATTACAGCTAAGTGGAGAGTCAAGTGCTTTTTAAAACTTTTTTATTCCTTTGTAAATATAGTAAGGCTTTGAGTAGAGATAATTACCCGTTTTGTCTGCTTCTATAAGGTCGTTTATAAACTCATTGTATTCTTCTCTTGTAAGCACTCCTGTGTTTTCGCCCTCTACCCAGTTTGTTGTTTCACCGACAAGCCAGCCGATGTTCTGGCTGAATTCATAACCGAACATACCTTCTTTGTATTCCGTTTCAACGACACTGTGAACGAATATACTGCTTTCAAAAAATTCGGAGTTATTAAATACCCCATAAACCCTTCTGCCCATCCAACCGTCAAGGTCATCCATCCAACCCTGCTTTGTAACGGCGTATGAGTGAATGCACTTAGTAATTAAATCTTCATTCTCCCCATTATAAACAACACTATCAAAATCAGCGTGTACGCATATTACCGTTCCGCCCGGCTTCAAAATCCTATTTATCTCACTCACGAAGGTTGCTTTATCACTTATACATTCGAGCAAGTCTTTTGTTAATACCAAATCAAACTCATTGTCGGGGAAATCAAGTTTTCCCGCACAGTTCATCATTTTAAGCTCCACAGGTGTGCTATATGGAACAACACCAAAATTCCTATCAGTTACATCTACGCCGATTGCTTTCGTAACTTTGCCGGGAAATTCGTTTATAATTCCGTTAAGATAGCCTGCATTCCTGCACCCTAAATCCACAATGGCGGCGTTATCGGGCAGGTTTATTAGTTCATATATTGCTTCGTTAAGTGATGATTTGTTTATCTTCATAATAATTCTCCCTAAAATAAAAAATACTGTCGGTAGCATTTGTGCCATCAACAGTACAATAAAAAGTTAAGTTTCTTTTCATCATTCGTTTAGGCACAAAGCGAAATAAGCCTGTACCTAAATCAGATACAAGCTATCTTCGTCTGCGTCGAATGATGATAGAGAACATAACCTCAACCTCCAAATTAATTTGCCTTATAATATCATAGTGTGATTTAAATGTCAAGTTCTGTTTTTACTCAAAAACAGGCTGTGAGATGCCCTTGTCGGCAATGCAGACCCAACTGTTTCCGGGGTTTACCGTAAGCTCGGTGCCGTCGGCCTTGGTGAATTTAAAGCCGTTTTTCGCGGCGCCCTTGCTCCATTTAATTGCGGTGTAGGTGCCGTTTACGCAGTAATATCCGTCGCCCGATTCGAGAGCAACCTGCCTGTGATAGCCGTCTGAATAATTTCTTATTGAGGTAAGCAGCACAAACACGTTCTTAACGGTCACGGCTTCGCCCGTTACATAATCCTTACGAATGTTGTTCCCGAAATAACGGGTATAACGACCCGTGGCGGAATCATATTTCATTACGGTTTTGTAGCTTGCCGAGAAAGGCACGCTGACCGATGCAGCGGAGTTCTCAAAAGCCACGGGAGCGTCTTCGTCAGCAAAGCTCATCCACGCTTCACTGCTGCCGCGTTCGGTTTTAACACCGTCCTTTACAAGACCGTTCCAAAGCTTATCGCCGTAGGTGTAAAGCGTATGCTCCGATGCAAGTCCGTTGCTTATACGAACGCCGTAATTGCTTTCAGAAATATCTATGTCATCAATATCCTTAAGGTGGGGCGCGCAGTATTTTTCGTCCTGACCGCGATGCAGATATATAGCGTTAAGACCCAACGCCAGGTCTACATAAGGGTACCTTGCAGAACGTATGGTGCCGATTTTTTCTGCCTTGTTAACGTCCTGAAAAACCGCCATAAGACGGGTGATTCCGCCCTCAACCTCGGTTTCAAAGATTATATCCGCCTTATTTAAGCCCGTTTGTACAGGCTGTGCGGTGGATATGTTATTTATCATTATCGCAATCGGGCGGTCGTCCGCCTTGTCCGCCGTCAGCTCCGATATGCCTGTGAGCGGATTTTTGTACAGAACAGGGAACTGCTCCGCTTCGCTGCTTGACGGCTCGTCGCCTTTGTCAACGCTTAAGCGCTCTGTTTTTTTAGAGCACCCCGCAAGCAGACAAATCGCAAGGCATAAAAAAATAAGTATCGATTTTTTTAACATTCTTCTTCCTCCAAAAATTAATCCTAAAACAGTATAGTACAGTTAACATAAAATTGCAATACCAAAATTATATTCATTCCGAGATATTTTAAAAATTTGATATAATAAAATATTTTAAAGAAAAATGTTGACATTTAGATTAAAAGAATATATAATTATAAAGCTGAGTAATTTGGTTCGGTTTGGTAGCTTTGAGCACGAGCGCTGCCTGAGTCAGATACAGCGAGTGCGATAAGGCGTTGAGGTCGAAAAATTTTGCCGCTCCAAGGCTAAAATTTTTTCGGGCTCCGCAAGAGTAGGCTGCGTTCGGGAGCATATATCTCGGTGAGCAGGCGAAATCCTACAAACCGCCAAACCCCTTTACAACAGCCGATTAATCGGTGAAGCAGTTTTTTGAAGCTGTCCGAAAAAACGGCAACGACCACATAAAATCCCAC
>JBJEOD010000360.1:0-6022 GCA_051880535.1 Acutalibacteraceae bacterium
TTTTATCTGCCTCCGAATAATAATGATAATATAAGCTTGCCCGAAAAGCAGGACTTTTTTAAAATTTTTCTGTATTTTATAGTTTTTGTGCGTCCGCCGAGAGGATTATCGGCAAAAACAGGCATAAAAAAACGCTCAAAGCTTATAAAAGCCTTGAGCGTTATACATACGGGTAAGCTGTACCGTGGGAAAAAAGGATACATAAACAAAAAAGGTTCTATTCTAAATGTTGGGGTTCTGTGAGATTTTGCCTCCCAAGCCTTACGGGAGGGGGACCGCCGAATGGCGGTGGAGGGATACATTTGTGTTTCTGCAGGCCGAAGTATCCCCCAGTCTAGGGAATCCCCTCGCCAACCTAACGGTCGGCCCTCTCCCCTTTAGGCAAGGGGCGCATTGCCGCGACAGCCCCCGTGAGGCTTGCGGGGCCAGAAACACCCCAACATTCGCAATAGAACCACAAAAAAATCCTGCGTACAAAACGCAGGATTAAATGTTGGCATCTACTTATTTTCCCGGGCAGCTTCCCGCCGAGTATCTTCAGCGCAAGCGAGCTTAACTTCCGTGTTCGGTATGGGAACGGGTGGACCCTCGCCGCAATCAACACCAACTGTTTGATTTGTCTGTCTTACCGACAGCTTAGTTATTATATCACCCTTATATCGGTTTGTCAAGCTTTTTTTGAAAAAAATTTTAATTATTTTTTATGCCGCCTTGAAGCACCCTTTTAAGCTCTTCAAGTGCGGGGGGAATGTCGTTTTCCGAAATTCCCGCAAAGCATAGTCTTACCCGTCCCTTTTCCCTTGCGGGGAGAAGCTTTATACCCTTTCGCGCGGCGGCGGTGCATATTTCGGCGCTTTCGGCACTGCTTTTAAAATCAAGCTCGGCGGTTATAGAGGACTCAAAAAGGGTTATCTCGGCAAAGGGTAAAATCTCCTTGACGGCGCGGCATAAATAGCGGCTTTTAGCGTAGTAAAGCTTGCGCAGTCGGCGCAGGTGCTTTTCAAGCTCGCCTGTCTCTATGTAATTTTTAAGGGCGATTTGCTCGGTCTTGCCGCAGGTCTGGTTGTAAACCCCGCGCCGCGCGGAAAACTCGCCCGCTAAGCGGTCGGGAAGTACCATATAGGCAATTCGCACACTGGGGAGTAACAGCTTTGAAAAGCTTCCTATATATACCGTGCTTTCGGGACATTTGCCCTGAAACGCCGTCACACTCCGCGCGGTGTAGCGAAGCTCGCCGTTGTAGTCGTCCTCAACAATAAGTCGTTTTTCCTCCTCGCCGACCCACTTGATAAAGGCACCGCGCCGCGCGGAAAGCCCCGTCACGCTGAACTTTGAGAGGGCAGAGGGCAGAAGCATCAGAATATTCGCTCCGCTTTTTCTCAGGGCCTCTGTCCTTGCGCCGTTTCGGTCGCTTTCGACCGCGGCGGCGGGAATACCGTAGTCCGAAAAAATAAGCCGCGCCTGCTCAAAGCCGCCGTTTTCCATAACCACGGCGTTTTCTTTACCTATAAGCCCGCACAAAATGTTTAAAAGCGGTCCCATTCCCGCGCCGATTATTATGTTTTCGGGGCTTGTCCGCACACCGCGCGCTTTGTAGGCGTAGGCGGCAAGGGCTGTTCTAAGGCTGTATTCGCCCTGCGGGTCGCCGTAGGACAAAAGCTCGTCGGTGTCCCTTAATACCTCTCTTACCGTCTTTTTCCAAAAGGATATATCGGCGGCGGCGGAGTCGATTTTTCTGCCCGAAAAATCGTATAAAACAGGCGGCTCACGCCTTTTTTCCTCTGCGGGCTTCTGCGCGGGCTTTGCACTGCCGCAAATAAAATATCCCCTTTGCGGGGAGCTTTCGGCAATCCCCTCGATACACAGCTTGATATAGGCGCTTTCCACCGTCGTACGGCTCACCCCCGTCTGCGCCGCCGCCTCCCTTATAGAGGGCAGGCGCTCGCCCTTTTTTATTGCTCCGCTCTGTACCGCGGCGGTTATCTGCTCATACAGCCGAAGATACATAGCTCCCGAGCCCGATTTAAGGTTTATAAAATCGAATAGCATAAAAAACTGTCCTTTTAAAAAAGTTTAAATTTGTCTATTTATTTGCGTACACCTTCTTGCTATAATAATAACACCTTAAAAACGCATATGCAATACTTTATTTCGGGAAACGAGGAAAAACAAATGAAAAAAACCACTCATCAAAAAATACAGGATATAACCTTTATCGCCCTTTTCGCGGCGCTGTGCTACATTGCGCTTACAGTGCTTTTTATTCCGTTTGCTAATATGTATATACATTTCGGCAACCTGATAGTTGTGCTGGCGGCTCTGCTGGTCGGCGGCTGGCAGGGAGGACTTGCAGGCTCAATCGGTATGGGCTTTTTCGACATCTTCAACGGTCATGCCGATTCGTCCCCCAAAACCTTCGTTTTAAAGCTTTTAATCGGTCTTGCTACGGGGATTGTTTATAATTTTCTTAAGAACCGCAAAAAGTACCCCGCCGTTCCGCTTTACATTTCGGGCGTGCTTTCCCTTATGGTTTTTGCGGGACTTTTAGCCCACACCTTTACGCAAAACGGCTCCTACACAGGCAAAAGCGCGGTGCTTTGCCCGATATTCCTTGCAATCGGAATTATCTGCATTATCTTCGGACTGCTTAAAAACAAGCTTTCCCACAAAACCGCCTCGGCGGTGGTCGGCGCGTCCTGCGGTATGCTTGTTAACCTTGCAGGCGAGACCGTGTGGAAGTTAGTTACATATCTGCTTGCGGGTTCAAGCTTCAAGGCGGCGCTTACCACCGCGGTTTTAGGTCAGGCTTCCACACTTATAAACGCGGGAATAGCGATAGTCGGCGGCGTGGCACTTTTCTGTCTGCTTGAAAAGCCGTTTGCGAAAATTCTGAACAAATAAATATAACAGCTTATTGAATATGCGTGACAAAAAACCGAGGCTCAAAAAGGAGCCTCGGTTTTTACTGTTTGGCGCGGCGTGCTCTTTCCAACTCACGCCGGTATTCGTTGACCCTGCCGATTTGCAGACAGCACATAAATACAATTCCTAAAAACGCCCCGCAGGCAACGCCTACAAAAAATATTAATACACCCATTCTGATTCCTCCTTGAACATATTAATATTATCGGCAATTTCTGAATTTGTATTCAGATTTTTAAAAAACAGGGTTGTTGCCATAAGGTTATAGGCGGCTTGATATATTTTTTCAAGAAAGCTTTGCCAAATATTTTTTCAGGTGGATTAAATCCAATATATCGGCTTTTCCGTCGCCGAGCTGTCCGTGCCAGTTCCTTCCCCATGTATTCAAATCGCCGTCCCTTAAAAGAGACAGCGATATTTGGTTCTATTGCGAATGTTGGGGTGTTTCTGGCCCCGCAAGCCTCACGGGGGCTGTCGCGGCGAAGCCGTGACTGGGGGATATTTAGGTCCGCAAAAACCAAAATGTATCCCTCCACCGCCATTCGGCGGTCCCCATCCCGTAAGGCTTGGGAGGCAAAATCTCACAGAACCCCAATATTTAGAATAGAACCGATATTAAGAAGCTGATAACTTTAATTTGCTTTAAGCGCCCTTTCAAGCCAGACAAAGCCGACGTCGAGTGCCTCAAAAAAGGAGCTTTTAACGGTTTCCTTCGCCGCCTTTTCCTTATCGGAAAGCTGGGCGTTGCTCTTTAAAAGCTCAACCTTAACCTCGCCCGGGATTTCGTTCTCTCCCGCCTTAACCGTGGAAAGCACGGTAAATCTTACGACATACGGCTCTGCCATATCGCCGTAATAAATTTCATTCCCGCTCTTTACAAGCGGCTTATCCTTATAGGTTAAAAACTTACTTTCCGCCATGCGCTTACTGCTCCTTCGGCATTTCGCCGTAAAGATTAAACCTGAACAGCATTGTTTCATCCTCGGGATTGGTGCAGCGGATGGTCGCCTCGGCAACCTCGGAATTATTGAGGATGGTGCTTAAGCCTATCATCTGGCAAAGCTTTGATTTTAAATTAAGCACATCGCCGTCCCTGGTTTCGAGGTAAACGTCCCCCTTGCACTCGTCGATAGCCTTTATAAAATCATCAAAATCAATATTATGAAGCTGAATTCTTCCGTTATCCATAATAACAAAACCTCCCAAATCATTCTATGCTAAAAGTATAATCGATATATATTAATATGTCAAGTTAAATTAGTGTTGACTTTTTGACAAATTTCCGATACTATATTATTTGTAGGAATTTCGGTTTCAGGAGGAAGTAAATTTTGGATAACGCAAAAAAAAGTATGGATACCATTGTTGCCCTTGCAAAGGGACGCGGCTTTGTATACCCCGGCAGCGAGATATACGGCGGCCTTGCAAACTCGTGGGATTACGGTCCCTTGGGCGTGGAGTTTAAAAACAACATCAAAAAGGCATGGCTTAAAAAGTTCGTGCAGGAGTCTCCCTACAACGTGGGACTTGACAGCGCTATATTAATGAACCCCGAGACATGGGTGGCTTCGGGTCACTTAGGCGGCTTTTCCGACCCGCTTATGGACTGCCGCTCCTGCAAGACAAGGCACAGGGCCGACAAGCTTATAGAGGACTACGTCGCCGAAAACGGTCTTTCTGACAATCCCGCCGCTATGAGCGACGAGGAAATGATGCAGTATATCAAGGATAAGGGAATTGCCTGTCCGAACTGCGGCTCCCACGATTTCACCGATATTAGAAAATTCAATCTTATGTTCAAGACATTTCAGGGCGTTACCGAGGACAGCTCCTCTACACTTTATCTCCGCCCCGAAACCGCGCAGGGTATTTTTGTAAACTTTAAAAATATCGCCCGCACCACCCGCAAAAAAATTCCGTTCGGCGTAGCTCAGATAGGAAAATCCTTCCGCAATGAGATTACCCCCGGTAACTTTATTTTCAGAATCCGCGAATTTGAGCAGATGGAGCTGGAGTTCTTCTGCAAGCCGGGAACAGACCTTTACTGGTTTGAGTACTGGCGCGGCTTCTGCAAGAAGTGGCTTTTGGATCTGGGTATGAAGGAGGAGCATTTAAGGCTACGCGACCACGACAAGGATGAGTTGTGCTTCTATTCAAAGGCGACAACCGACTTTGAATTCCTCTTCCCCTTCGGCTGGGGCGAATTGTGGGGCGTTGCCGACCGCACAGATTATGACCTGACCCAGCACGCAAACCACTCGGGTCAGCCTATGGAGTATTTTGACCCCGAAACAAACGAAAAATACATTCCATATGTAATAGAGCCGTCTCTGGGCGCCGACCGCGTACTGCTCGCTTTCCTTTGCGACGCTTATGACGAGGAGACCGACGAAAAGGGCGACACCAGAGTTGTGCTTCGTCTGCACCCCGCGCTTGCTCCCTTTAAGGCGGCGGTTCTGCCCCTTTCCAAAAAGCTTTCGGAAAAGGCGACCGGGATTTTTGCCGATTTAGCTTCCGATTTTATGGTGGATTACGACGACGCGGGCTCGATAGGCAAGCGTTACCGCCGTCAGGACGAAATCGGCACACCGATTTGTATTACCTACGACTTCGATTCCGAAGAGGACGGCTGCGTTACCGTGCGCGACCGCGACACTATGGAGCAGAAGCGTATCCCGATTTCGGAGCTTAAGGCATATATTGCAAACGCCGTTAAATTCTAAAATTCAGGCGACAGCCTGTGACTGAGGTATTAAAATGACTTCTACCCAAATTTTATTAATGTCGGCGGAGCTGTTAGGCGGTCTTGCGTTCTTCCTTTACGGAATGTCCACCCTGTCTGACGGTCTTGAAAATGTGGCGGGCGGCGCGCTTGAGCGCACCCTTAAAAAGGTTACCCAAAACCAGTTTTTAAGCTTCTTTTTAGGGGCGGGAATCACCATTGCCATACAGTCCTCCTCGGCTATGACTGTAATGCTTATCGGTCTTGTTAACTCAGGGATAGTTGAGTTCTGCGACACCTTCGGCATTATAATGGGCTCAAACGTGGGAACCACCCTTACCGCCTGGCTGTTAAGCCTTACGGGCATAAGCGGCGACA
>JBJEOD010000361.1:0-6004 GCA_051880535.1 Acutalibacteraceae bacterium
TACAAAAGCTCCAGCATAGCCTTGTCCCGCCTGCTTTTATAGTCAGTTCCGTCGGGCTGTGATAATAGCAAAATAATCTCGTTGGAGTCAAGTATCCCCGGGAGCTTTTTTTCCGCCTTTTTAAGCTTAATGCCGTCGGCGGGATTTTCGGAACACTCGCCCGAGGATATTAAAAACTTGTAAAAACAGCGAACCGAGGCTACAATACGGGTCTTTGTAGCCTCCGATTTTCCTAACATTGTAAGGTAATCAAGATAACCTTTAAGCACAGCGGCGTCGGCATTTAAAATATCCTTGTCAGAGGTTTTTAAGTATTCGGAATACTGGTTGATGTCGCGTATATACGATTCAACCGTATTAGATGAGGATTTTTTAACATTAAGCAAATATGCCTTAAAATCCGAAATTAAATCCTTCATTTTAAACCTCCTTGAAAATTTTTTAAAGCTTTAGTCCCCCTATAAAGGAGCAGGACAGCGCCGCGTCGGTCAGCGCCGACGCCAAAGCGATAAGCGATATAAAAAGATACCGCCCGCAATAATTTTTAAAGTCATAGGACAAATTAACCGCAGGGGTCGCGGGCAGGGACATTCTTGCGATAAGCAGAGAAAAGCGCACCGATTCCCTTGAAGCTAAGAGCAGCGCAATCACAAAAACAAACGCCGACGGAATAATCAAAACCGCGTTAAAGGCGATACCCTTAACCGCGTACTGTGAATACAAAAACGCAGAAACTCCGCCGTAAAGCAGACCGCGAAGAGCCGCCGCCAAAGGCACAAGCACAACACCCAGCATTGAGGTTCCCGCCGCAAAAACACAGAGCAAAAAAAGCTCGGCGCTCATAAAGGAATCAAGCGCGACCGAAATAAAGGACGCGTCAATCCTGAGAGCTGTAAAGCGTGCAACATAAGACTCTGAAAAATCGGAAAGCAGAGCAACTCTGCCTTCGGCAAAAACGCCCGCGACAATTCCCGCGCAGACAAAAATAACGGGAACAAGCAGGCTGTTATTTCTTGTAAAAAAATCCGCGAGATGTAAATTCTTTAAGCTTAAAACCTTTCCTTTTCTCATATCATCACTCCTGTTTCTAAGCAATAATATGAGAAATGCGGACAAGATATGCCGAATTTTTAAAAAATCAATATTTTGAGAACACTCGCCGTCGAAGGCGCTAAATATTGATATTATCGTTGTTATGTAAACTGAGTTACCGATTTCGAGGAAAAACCGAAATACCTGTTAACATAAATCCTTAAAGAAAAATGCCTGTTTAAAAGTCGATAATATATTTATACTACATTTTTGAAATTATGTCAACTGCAAATTCTGAAAGCTCTAAATATTATGTTAACCGATTATGTTAACCACACAATATATGCACTCCTCGAAATTATGTTAACTCAATTTGTTGTAATTGGGGCTTTAAAAATTTTTTATTATATGTTATACTCTAAATAAGTAAAATGCGGAGTTGATATATATGAAAAAAACGGCAATTGTAACAGGCTCTTCCAAAGGTATCGGTGCGGCAACGGCAATTCTTTTTGCTCAAAAGGGCTATAACGTGGTAATCAATTATAACGAATCCTATGAGTCGGCGAATATCCTCTGCCGCTCGCTTGTAAGCAACGGTTACTCCTGTATCGCCCAAAAGGCTAACGTAGCCAATAAAATGGAGGTCGATTTAATGGTAAAGGAAACCCTTTACAAATTCGGCTCGGTGGACGTTATGATAAACAATGCGGGAATAGCCTATCAGGGGCTTATAACCGACACCGACGAGATTGATTTTGATAAGATTATTGACGTCAATTTAAAGGGCGTTTTCAACTGCTGTAAATCGGTTACCCCCGTTATGGTAAATCAGAAGTCGGGCAGAATAATCAACATTTCCTCTATGTGGGGACAGGTCGGCGCCTCCTGCGAGGTAGCCTACTCCGCCGCAAAAGCGGGTGTTATCGGTCTTACAAAGGCGCTTGCAAAGGAGTTAGCTCCCAGCGGCATTACCGTCAACTGCATAGCCCCCGGACTTATTGAAACCGCAATGAACTCTAATCTTACGGTCGAGGAGCTTAACAGCTTTGTTGAGGAAATCCCCTTAGGCAGAATGGGCAGCGCGGACGAAATCGCCGCCGCCGCCTACTTCCTCTCCTCCCCCGACGCCGAGTACATAACAGGTCAGATTTTAGGCATAAACGGCGGGTACGTTATTTAAATAAACAAGCGCACGGAAAAGGCTTTTACACCGTTTCCGTGCGCTTGTTTATTATTATATTAACTTGAATTGTCAGCCCAACGCCACGTCTAAAATCATCATAAGACAGAAACCGACGGCGAAAAAGACAGTGCCTATATTGGAATGTTCCCCTGCTGACATTTCGGGAATAAGCTCCTCCACGACAACATAAAGCATTGCGCCCGCCGCAAAGCTTAAAAAATACGGGAGCGCGGGAAGAACCAGCTTTGCCGCCGCAAGGGTTATAAGCGCGCCTATTGGCTCGACAATACCGGAGAGCGCGCCCCTTAAAAAGGCGCCCGATTTGCTTACACCCTCACTTTGTAGCGGCATTGAAATAATCGCGCCCTCGGGAAAGTTCTGGATTGCGATACCCAAGGAAAGTGCAAGCACGCCAGCGGCAGTAATGCCCGAATTGCCCGAAAGAAAGCCCGCGAAAACCACGCCGACCGCCATTCCCTCGGGGATATTATGTAGGGTTACCGCAAGCACCAGCATTGTGGTTTTTTGAAGTCGGGTTTTAGGTCCCTCGGCTTTATCCTCGTTTATATGCAGGTGCGGAATTATACGGTCGAGCAGTAAAAGGAATAATATTCCCGCCCAAAAGCCCACAGCGGCGGGTATAAACGACCATTTACCCAAATTCTCCGCCTGTTCAAGGGCGGGAATTAAAAGACTCCAGACCGAAGCCGCCGTCATAACCCCCGCCGCAAAGCCCGACAGCGAGCGCTGAAGCTTGTCGCTCATTCCGTTTTTCATAAAGAAAACGCAGGCGGAGCCTAAAACCGTACCCAAAAACGGAATTAATAATATACAAAACGAATTTACGTCCATTATTTTAACCTACAATAACCTATTAAAGCACTTTAATATCTATAGAGGCGATAATTACGTCCTCGCAGGGCTTGTCGTTAACGGTCTCGACCTCGGCGATTTTATCGACAATCTCTAACCCCTCAAAAACCTGACCGAAAACGGTGTGGCGGAAGTCAAGCCAGGGCGTGCCGCCCAATTCCCTGTAAGCCTCGATTATATCGCGGGGAAAGCCGCTGTCTGTAAGCTCTTCCATCTGTTCGAGCATATTTGCGGGAGCCTCGCTTGCCTGAACAATAAAGAACTGACTGCCGTTGGTGTTAGGGCCCGCGTTTGCCATAGAAAGCGCACCGCGCAGGTTGTGAAGCTCGGTATCAAACTCGTCCTCAAACTTTCCGCCCCAAATGGATTCGCCGCCGATACCCGTACCAAGCGGATCGCCGCCCTGAATCATAAAATCCTTGATAACGCGGTGGAATTTAAGTCCGTTATAATAGCCGTTTTTAGCGTGGGTGATAAAGTTTTCTGCGGTCTTAGGGGTCTTATCGGGGAAAAGCTTTATCTTAATATCTCCCATACTTGTGTGCATTGTGGCGACTGTGTCTCCCTTTTCGGGGGTCTTTAACTGAAAAGCGTTCATTTTTTTCTCCTTAAATAGTGTATTTATCGGCTTTTTGCCGTATTTTATGCTTGTATTTTACCACCATATATAGTATAATACAAGTACTTTTTGAAATATATGTTATTACTTTTTAAAGGAGAAACCCATATGAAATGTCCTTTTTGCGGATTTGAAGAAAGTAAAGTAATCGATTCAAGACCAACCGACGAGGGTCAGCGCATACGCCGCCGCCGCGAGTGCTTGCAGTGCTCAAAGCGCTTTACCACCTATGAAATAATAGAAAGCTTGCCGATTATTGTTATTAAAAAGGATAAATCGCGCGAGACCTTTAACAGGGACAAGCTTATGACAGGTCTTCTTCGCGCCTGCGAAAAGCGCCCTGTTTCAATAGACACGCTTGACAATATGATAGACGAAATCGAGACCGTACTGCAAAACTCCCTTGACCGCGAGGTCAGCAGTGAAAAAATCGGTCAGCTTGTTATGGAAAAGCTAAAAAAGATTGACGAGGTGGCTTATGTTCGCTTTGCCTCGGTTTACCGCCAGTTTAAGGATATTAACACCTTTATGCGCGAGCTTAACAAGCTTTTGCAAAACGATTAACTTCTTTAGGAGAGAACTATGAACGACAACGAGAAAATGGCGGAGCTATTGCTCCCCGATATTGATAAAACCACCGATTATTACGAGGAATTATATAAGCCCCGCAAGCTTCCCGAGGGTGCGAGGGTAACGCGTATCGCGCCCAGCCCGACGGGGTATCTGCATTTGGGCACCCTTTTCGCCGCCCTTGTAAACCGCATTACCGCCACCTCTACAGGCGGAGTATTCTACACAAGGATTGAGGATACCGACAAAAAGCGGGAAATCGCGGGGGGCATAGAGGACATTATTTCGGGTCTTGACCGCTTCGGAATAAAAATTGACGAAGGCTTTGTTTCTGCCGATAAGCAGTCGGGGGAATACGGACCGTATAAGCAGAGCGAGCGCGCCGAGATTTATCAGACCTACGCAAAGTCCCTTATAAAGCAGGGGCTTGCCTACCCCTGCTTCTGCACCGCCGAGGAGTTAGACGAGGTTCGCAAAATTCAGGAGGAGCAAAAGGAGCGTACGGGCTATCACGGAAAGTGGGCAAAGCACCGCGATATTACCTATGATGAGGCGAAGGCTTTAATCGATGAGGGCAAGCCCTATGTGGTTCGCCTTAAGTCCCCCGGTAACGAGGAAAACAGGATTGTATTTGACGACTGTGTTAAGGGAAAAATTGAAATGCCGGAGAACGACGAGGATTTTGTTATTTTAAAGTCGGACGGCATACCGACCTATCATTTCGCCCACGCGGTGGATGACCACCTGATGCACACTACCCACGTTCTTCGCGGCGACGAGTGGATTTCCTCGGTGCCAAAGCACATTCAGCTGTTTAAGCTGTTAGGCTTTAAGCCGCCTAAATATGGGCATATCTCCCCTATTATGAAGCTTGATAACGGCGCAAAGCGCAAGATTTCCAAGCGCAAGGATCCCGAAGCGGCGGTGCATTTCTTCGCCGAGCAGGGGTATGACAGCGAAAGCGTTATCGAATATCTTATGACCATAGCCGCCTCCGACTTTGAGGACTGGCGCAGGGCTAACCCCGATAAATCCTATAAGGATTTCAAGTTTAATTTAAAGAAAATGAGCGTTTCGGGCGCGCTGTTTGATTCGGACAAATTAAGTGACGTATCAAAAACGGTTATTTCAAAGCTTGACAGCGGCACTGTTTATAACAGGCTTACCGATTGGGCAAATGAATTTGATCCCGAGTTCTATGAGATTCTTACCGAAAAGCCCGATTACACAAAAGCTATGCTCTCAATCGACCGCGACGTGCCTAAGCCCCGCAAGGATATTGCAAAGTGGAGCGAGGCAAAGGACTATTTCTCCTATTTCTTTGATAAGCTCTACACTCCCGATTTCACTCTGCCCGAAAATATCGCCCCCGCAGACGCGGCGGAGTTTCTTAAAAAATACAAATCGGTTTACAATGCGTCGGACGACCGACAGCAGTGGTTTGACAGAATAAAGCAAATCGCCCCCGAAATCGGCTTTGCCGCTGAGACAAAGCAATACAAGGCAGACCCCGAAAGCTTCAAGGGTCATGCGGGCGATTTAAGCACGGTACTGCGCATTGCGGTCACCGGCAGGCGCAACACCCCCGACCTTTGCAGTATTATGCAGGTTTTGGGGAGTGAAGCCTGTATCTCCCGCATTGACGCGGCGATTAATTCATTATAAGGAGTAAGCTTTATGTCAGACATAATTAAAACCGAGGAAAATTCAGCCCCCTCGAATTT
>JBJEOD010000362.1:0-5888 GCA_051880535.1 Acutalibacteraceae bacterium
CAAACGGTATGCTGTCCGCGCGGATAAGCGTCCCATTCTCTTAAAATGGTGATGGTCTTGCCCCCGAAGTCAAGCTTCTTTTTTGCCTCGGTGGTTTCCTTGCTTTCGGAAACGGTGCCGCTCTGCGGATTATTTCCGCCCTGAGAGCCTCCCTGTGTGCTGCTCTGAGAACCGCTCTGTGTGCCACTTTGGGAGTCGCCGTTTGAAGCCGTATTATCTCCGCCGACCTCTTCCTCAATTATGGTCTCGATGTACGAAACCTCATCGCTTTCGGTTCCGCCATTACTGCAGCCCGCGAATGCGGCAACCATAGCAAAAGACAAAACCAAGCTTAATGTGCGTTTAAATTTCATAACAAACACTCCTTATAAAAATATTATTTATCCAACCAGACCGCTGCGCTCAACACTTTGAACGAAGAAGCGCTGCGTAAACGCATAAAGTATAAGCAAGGGCACTATTAGGAACAGTATTCCCGCATAGGCTATAAGGTTGCGAGTAACCTCGTCGGTCGCGCCGCCCGTATACTGTCCGTTAAGCCCCATTACCATATTGGAAAGAACCTCTGTCTCGCCCATAAAGTTCGGAACAAAATCGGAATCAAGCCAGGTCCAAACAAATGCAAAAAGGAAAACGGTAATCATCATTGTAACCGAGCTCGGCACCATAATCCTTACAAACGCCCCGAAGGGTCCCGCGCCGTCGATGTACGCCGCCTCCTCAAGCTCGGCGGGCATAGTCCTGTAATACTGCCGCATTATTAGAATATAAAGACCGCACCTGAAACCGCTCGCCGTCGCCGCAAGGAAGATCGACGGTATCTGGGTATTTATAAAGGATATTCCCTCCCCGCCGTTTATGAGCGGGATAAGCCCGAACAGCCTGAAGTTGCGGAACAGTGTGTAAAGCGGTATTTGAAGAATTATAGGCGGAAGAACAAGTCCTACCACCGCAGTTATCAAAAGCGGTGTTGCAAGCTTAAACTTAAATCTTGCAAGTCCGTAGCCTACCAGCGTACAGCTCACCATTTCGAGCAACGCTACAACCGTAACAAATTCAAGCGATAGAAAAAAGGATTTTCCAATATTCAATAATTCCGCAGCTTTTTTAACATTGTCTAATGTGAAATGCTTCGGTATATATGATACCGAAAGATCGTACACGTCCTCAGAGGTCATAAACATTGAGGTTATTTTGGTGAAAAACGGATAAATAACCACAAAGGCAAGCAATATAAAAAGTACCGCGCGCGCAATGCTTATCAGTATTTTAAGTCCGTGCTTTTTTGCAAAATCCTTTGCTTCAATATGTTTTTTCATACTGCCGCCCCCTTAATCCGAATATGAAACATAGCGGTTGACTATAAGGAAGACCGCCCCTACAATCACCAGTACTATTAACAGATACGCCCACGCCATTGCGCTTCCTATACCGAAATTTAAGTTAGTAAAGCACTCTTCCTTAACTCGGGAAATTACCGAGTTTGATACTCCGGTAAAGGAATCTATTATGCAATAAATTGCAGATACGAGTATCATAGGGCTTACTATCGGAAGACTTATTTTCCAGAAAACCTCCCACGCCGTTGCGCCCTCAACAAATGATGCCTCGTAAACCGATTTCGGAACCGACTGGAGTCCCGCAAGCATTATAATTATCGGAATAACCGACATTGCAAGTATGTTGCTTATATTATCCACGGAGGAAACAAGCAGATTGCTTACGCCCTCTCCGATATTAAGCTGCCCGAGGAATTCCGCGAAAACACCCGAAAAGGCTCCGACTTCAGCCGAGCTTTTATTTGAAAGATTATCCTGCACCGCATCGGCTCTTAATATCTGCATTACAATATTTGAGTTCATAATAAGCGGAAGAAAAAGTATTGTTCTTGCCGCCACCCTACCTTTAAATTCGCCGTTTAAAACGCTTGCTAAGAAAAAGCTGAAGACTATAACCACGGGGACGTCTAAGAGGGTGCTTTTAAGGGTGGAAATAAGCGCGCGCTTAAAGGATGGGTCTACGCCGAATATCCATTTGTAGTTGTCGATACCCACAAAATTAAGGTCATAGCCGCTCGCTGTTGCTTTAACCTCGCTTACGCTGTAAATCACCGATATTAATATCGGGTAAATTATAGCAACCACCGCGCCGAGAATGAACGGAGCTGTAAAGAAATAACCGTATTTGCGTCGTTTTGCTTCAAGCGAAGCAGTTTTCTTTTTCATACGCGCTCACCTCTCACCACAGTATAGTCCTTGCTGCCGACGGTAATTCCGCCGAATGAATAGGCATTGTCGCCGGTATTTACTATAACCCTCACGCCGTTTTCGTAAACGGTCTGCGACACGCCGTCCGCTAAATATTCAAAGGAGCAGATAACTTTGCCGAGCGTGCAGGAAAGCTCGCTTTGATAACGCTTAAGCTTATCCCCGACAGAATTAATAACCGAATTATAATCTGTGGAATACAGTTTTTCATAATCGCTGTCAATAATGCCGTCGGCATTTTTTGCACTCAGCCTCAAATAAAGTCCTGTGCCCGTTCTTGCCGACCGGAGAATTATATCGTTAGGGTCACCCGCAAGATTAATCGCGCTACCGTACAAAGAGATAAAGCCGTGGGTAACCTGCTGTAAAAAGGGTACCGAATAATCGGTAATATCATAGCCGTTCGAGCTAAGCGGAATTTCCGCCGCAGCCTTTATGTATGGCAGAACATAGGCATTAGCGCCGTTGGTCATTATGTCGGCATTTGCCGATAGCTTTTCGGCGATACCGCTCATTTCCTTAACCGCTTTATCCTGAGTGCAGGGATTGCTTTCGTTAAAGTCCGCGTTAAGGTCTGAACCTATGCTCCTTACCGACAGAGCGGAAAGGTTATTATTATTTGCGTATTTAAGCAGTGAATCTGTTTCCTTGGCTATTGTCTCGATATTGTTAACAAGCCTTTCTATCTGTTCGGGCTCTTTAGCAAAGGAAGCAAGATTGAAGGTGCAGATCTTCCCGACAGATTTATTTATCATTCTTACCGCAGTTGAGGTTTTAGACGAAACGGTGTACTGAATGTCCGCGTCGGGATAAAAAGCAATGCCCTTATCGGCAAGGCTTTGCGCCAAATTGAGCAAGCCCTTTTCACCGCCCAGCTTTTTCTCCGCCTTTAGCGATGCAGTAGAGGAATGTGCAATACCGCCGCCGAACCAACCGGTCAGTCTTACCGCCATATCGGTCAAACCGTCGCCGTAAAGCTTATCGGTAATTTCGTACACCTCGTCAAATTCGGTCATCACGACCTTGCGGTTATAGCTTATTCCTAACCTCTGAGTCTGCTTTTCAATCATTCCTATATAATCCACGGTTAAGAGCGCGCCTGTGCTTTTTTCTCTGCCGCCGAAAAGACGTTCGCGGTAAAGCTCCGCCATTCCGTTATAATTTGCCTTATCACCCGTCAAGAAGCTGTAACTTAAACCGAAATCACAACCGGCGCGTTGCTTTTGAACAACGGTGGACGATTCTTTCTTGCCGGAGGAAAGGAAAGACGTGTAGGTCTCGCGCATTATAAACTCGGCGAAAGCGTATGGAACTTCGCTTTCGTCCCCCGTGTAGGCATTAATCTGTGCAGTAGCGTCGCCGGAGGTTATCTCGGCAAAAACTGCCGAGTCGCCTCTCTTTATTCCGAAAACGGGAAGTGATGAATTCATATAATCCGAGGTTTTCTCGTTAGGTGAAAGGGCATATCCCGTTCCGTATACCCTTGAGGTATAAGGGTGTCCCTTTCCTTTTCCGTTGCGGAAATTCATTACCGAGCCGCTGCCGTCCGGTAAAAGAAAGTATCCGGTTTCACCCTCCTTAGGAGAGCCGAAATATTTGTTGAGTGAAATGTTAAGGAGCAAGAAGTCGTTGTACATTTCAATCTTTTCGTTAGGAACGGTAACAGTAAAGCCATTATCCGTCAGTCGGTACTCTACCGTGATGTTAAAGCCCGCCTCCTTGTTTTCCTGTGCGGCGCCGCCGAAATTCACCTTATCCTGCTCGTACATTTCCTCGGTATAGCCCGCCGCTTCAAGAATACCCGCAAACTCACGTTTAACATTGGCGGACTCAAGCACCGATTCGTTAACGGCGTACATTGCCTTGTTCTTTAATACGGGATAGCGCTTGATGTAATCGCTGTCCTCCGAGCTTACCTTTTCGGGGTCAATAAAATAATAGTAGTTTTGAAATTTCATTCGGTCAAACTCATCGGTTAAATTATCGCAAAGCTCGTTGTAACGCTCCTTAGAAATAACCTCCGGCACCAAAACCTGCGCGGAAAAGCTTCCTATACTGTAATCCACGCTTACAACATCCCCGTTGTTTTCGATTTTATACTGACCGTCCGCAACCGAATTTTGAAAGGAGTTAAGCTTACCGATACTGCCGTTTGACTCTAAATACGATAGCTCCAAAACCGCCCTTGAGGAATCACTCCCGCTTCCTGTCCCGACAGAGCTCCAACAGGAGCCGTCCTCCTTGTTTACAAGATAATACTCGGTGGTGTCGGGATTCATATAAAATTCAACGCCGGCGTTTTCAAGATAAAGCTCATAGCCTTCAGAATCAATATTGTTTTCGGTTGTTTTCTGCCCGCGTATATTTGATTCGTTTATCTTTTCCGCCGCTTGACTGCCGCAGCCCGAAAGCGTTAAGGAAACGCACATAACAAGCGCGGCGGCGCAAATCAGCCTTTTCTTCATTGTCATTCACCTCTCAATCTATACACGGAGCTGTACCTCGTTAATTAAGTCCTTAATAAACGCCGTAAGCTGCTGACAAAGCGCAAACACTAACATTCCGATAAAGGTTATAAGAAGTATAACCACTAAAATAATCACAATAACCAGCACTGTTTTTCCGAGCGAATAGTTATGGGTCTGCATAAGCCCCGCCACAAGCAGAACCGCAGTCCAAAGAAGCGCCAGCGCCGTCAACACATAGTAAAAATCTCCCTCGGTCTGCGAAAGGACGTTACTTAACGCTATGCCTGCAACGCTTAAAATGCAATACGGTCTAAGCGCATAGCAGGTTGCTATAAAAATATCCTTAAACTTGCCTTCGCCGTCCATTAAAGAGGTCACACACCACTGGGCTATGCACCAAAGCAACAGCGCCACGGTCACAAAAGCTATATTGCCGAGCATATTATAGGTATCAAGATTTGTGGTGTTGAAAATAAAGCCCACGCAAAGACTGTTTGCAACAAGGGCAACCGCCGTTGCGGCAAACCAGAAGAATGCGATTCCGACTGTACCGCGCTCCTCGCGCTTTAAGTCCCAAAAGCCGTCAAGCGGGTGGAAGCATACATATGAGGAAAAATGCTCGCGGCTTATAAAGGAATTTTTATCCGAAACCGCCAATTTCCTTTTATGAGCCCTTCCAACCAATGACGCCGCTATTATTACCACCGCGACAGCAAGCAAAATTATGTAAGCGTTGCTTTCAATCCATTCGCGCCTTACAAAGGTATACGCCTTCGAATAATCCTCTCTATCGCCCGCCTTTTTATAATACTGCATAGCAAGCCGCATATCGTGCTTTTTATATGCCGCGTCGCCGAGACCCTTAACCGCAAGCAGACAGTTTTCGTTACGCGCCATAACCTCATTCCATAGAGCCGCCTCACTTTCAAAATCTATCTCCTCGCGCGCCTTGGCTATAGAGCCGAAAAGCCTCCCGTATTCCGTCAGTTCAAATACGCATACTGCGTTTTTACTGCTGTCGGTTATATAAAACCTGCCGTCCTTATACTCCATAGCCGAGGCTACCGAAAGTCCGCCGCTGTAGGCGCCCGGACCGCCAAAGGCGTAAAGCATTTCGCTTTCCTTGTTGTATACGAATATTCTGGAGCGCTTG
>JBJEOD010000363.1:0-5881 GCA_051880535.1 Acutalibacteraceae bacterium
CAGGGCGGGGGCTTTGCTCCCGCCTGAGAGTGTCGACAAAGTCGCCACTCTCTTGGCGGGAATGCCGCTCGCCGAAAATCCTTTGGATTTTCGGACTGCGCTCTACTCCCGCCAATACCACCCACGTGCCCTTGAAAACCGCTAATCAAGCGGTTTTCGCTTATAAGGAGTTTTTCTGCCGCACCTGTCGCCAGAAAAACAAAAATGCGGCTGACCGCCGCCAACTATTGCAAATATAAGTTTTTAGACAGAATGGGGCGGGGGCTTTGCTCCCGCCCTTTATCTAATATCTAATGTCTAAAATCTAACATCTAAATCGATATATTTATTGACAATTAAAGCTCCAAGGGATAGAATAGTATATATCTAAATACAAAATCGGAGGAGCAAAATGTCGGTTAAAATTTCTCCGTCGGTGCTAACGGCGGATTTTCTTACCCTTAAGGACGATATTAGAAGGTTAGAGGACGCAGGGGCGGATATGCTGCATCTTGACGTTATGGACGGCATTTTTGTGCCTAATATTTCCTTCGGAGTTCCCGTGATTAAGTCTATAAAGAAGCATACCTCCCTGCCGCTTGATGTCCACCTGATGATCGACCGCCCGCACAGGTATATTAAACAATTCGCCGAGGTTGCGGATTATTTGGGCTTTCATTACGAGGCGGGCAGCGATGTTGCCCAAACCCTAAAAGAAATACGGGCGTTAGGCTGTAGGTCCTGCCTTACAATAAAGCCCTGCACCGAGCCGCAGGAGATTTTTGAGCTTCTCCCGCTTTGCGATATGGTGCTGGTGATGTCGGTCGAGCCCGGCTTCGGCGGGCAGAAGTTTATGCCGCAGGCGCTTTCTAAGCTTTCCGCTCTGCGCGGGGAAATTACAAAACGCGGGCTTGATATACTGATAGAGGTTGACGGCGGAATTAACGCCGAGACCGCTCCGCAGGCCGTACGCGCGGGAGCGGACGTGCTGGTTGCAGGTAATTATATCTTTTCGGCGGAGAATATGAAAGCAACGGTTGAGGCAATAAAAAAGCTTTAGGAGGACAAAAATGCGATTCTTTTTTCGCAGCCGCAAATTTAAAATAATATTAGCCGTCCTTGCGGCGCTTGTCGCCGTGTCGGTTACCTGCGCGGTGATAGGGGGAACAATGTCGCCGCAGGCGAATATTGTCGGAACCTTAACCGCCCCCTTCCGTTCACTTGCTACAAAGGTTTCAGGCGCGGTTTCCGATTTTATCGGGAGGTATACCGAGGGGGAGCGGCTCTCCCTTGAAAACGCCGAGCTTGAAAGCGAAATTGCCGAGCTGCGCGAAAAATTGGCGGATTACGAGCAGGTGACCAGCGAAAACGGCTTTTATAAGGACTATCTTGAAATAAAGGATAAAAATCCGAGCTTCAAGTTCACCCCCGCGACCCTTATCTCAAGGGATAAGGAGGACCCCTACAAGGGCTTTGTAATCAATAAGGGTACGGTGAACGGAATTTCTGCAAACGACCCCGTTATTACAGATATGGGACTGGTGGGCTTTGTCTCTGAAACGGGACTTACCACCTCTAAGGTAGTGACCGTTTTAAGCCCTGAGCTTTCCGCGGGTGCGCTTGATAACCGCACCAACGATTCGGGCGTGCTTTCGGGCTCGGTTGAATTTGCTTCAAACGGCAGAACAAGATTTTACAATCTTTCCCGCTCCTGTAATATCGCGGTGGGGGATTACGTTGTGACCTCGGGCGAGGGGATTTTCCCCTCGGGCTTGCTTATAGGTACTATTCAGGCGATAGGCAGCGATAAGTACAACACCTCGATTTATGCCGAAATCAAGCCCTTTGTTGACCTTGACTCCGTAAAAAGCGTTATGGTTATAACCGAGTTCGAGGGTCAGGGCGGGCTTGACCCTGACAGGGATAAATAATCGGAGGGTCATATGCAGACGAAAAAAAGACACCCGTGGATAAATATTACAAGCTTTCTGCTGTTTTTTATAGCCTTTATTATCCATTATACGGATATTATAGATTTAAGCGTTAAAAACGCAAGCCCGCTTGTGATTTTGCCACTGCTTTGCGCCTTCGCAATGTTTAATAAGCCTATGACGTCGGCGGCGGTGGGGCTTTTAATCGGGATTTGTATGGATTCAAGCTCCTCGGGAGCGCTCTGCTTTAACGCCGCGTTGCTTATGCTTTCGGCAACGCTTATTTCGGTCGCGGCGGAAAGCCTCTTTAACCGCAACATACGCTCCGCGATACTGCTTTGCCTGCTTGTGAGCCTTGTCTATTATTTGCTCCGCTGGCTCTGCTTTTATGCATTTTCCTCGGGGGTGCAGGATAATCTTACCTATCTTTTAAGCTACGCCTTTCCGAGTATGCTTTATACCGATATTTTTATTATTCCCTTTTATTTTCTTTATAAATACTTTTACAGGCTGTCTAACGCCTGATATATTATTAAGAAAGGAGCCTTAGGCTTGCCATTCAAGAAAAAAAGTCAGTTTCAGCTGACCGCTCTTTCGATACTGCTGATTTTAGCCATAATTTTTTATGCCGCGCATATGTACTCCCTTCAAATCGTACACGCCGAGGATTATACCGATAAAAACGACGGCGCCGCCTCTGTCCGTACGGCTGTTTTAAAGGCTCCGAGGGGCGAAATACTCGATTGCTACGGCAGGCAGATAGCCATTAACCGTGACGGCTATAATGTGGTCTTCAACAAGGCGTATGTCAAGGATAACCTTAACGACGTTATTTTAACCCTTGTCAACCTCTTTGAGAGCGCTCAGGTTGAATACAAGGACGAGCTGCCTATGGCTAAGACCGCACCTTACGGCTTTAAGGAGGGGGAATCCACCGACAAGCTGATTTCAAAGCTGGAGCTTGCCCACTACGCCACCGCGAAAAACTGCTTTGACGCGATGGTTGAAAAATATAAGTTAGAGGGCTATTCTGCCGACGAGCAACGCAAAATAATGGGTATTCGCTACAGTATGGATATAGCCGATTTTTCGATTTCCTACCCCTACACCTTCGCAGAGGATATTCCCACCGAGCTTATGCGCAAAATATCGGAATCGGGCTTTCTGCTTTCGGGCGTTTCGGTTGAGGTCGTGCCCTTCCGCGAATATACCGACACCTCGCTTGCCGTAAATCTTATCGGCACGGTGGGATCGATTTTTGCCGAGGACTGGGAGGAGTACAAGGAAAAGGGCTATTCCTATAACGACAAGGTCGGAAAAAGCGGAATCGAAAAGTGGGGAGAGGAGTATCTGCGCGGAACCGACGGCGAGATTACCTACCGCATAGATACCTCTGGCAATATTATTTCAAGCGAGATAACAAAGGAGCCTGTAGCGGGAAAGACCATAATGCTCACTCTCGACAAGAAAATCCAGCGCAGTGCGCAGGATTCGATTGAAAGAACGGTCAAAAAGCTCCAGTCGGAGGGCGGTACTGCGACAGCGGGAGCCGCCGTCGCAGTTCATATCGATTCGGGCAAGGTGATATGCTCCGCGAATTATCCGACCTATGATTCGGCTACAATCGGAAAGAATTACGATGCACTTGTAAAGGACCCGGCAAAGCCGCTTACCGACCGCGCCTTTCAGGGCGTTTATCCGATAGGCTCTACCATTAAGCCGATAGTATCTATAGCCGCCCTTGAAAACGGGCTTTATCACCAAGGCGAAATCATAAAATGCCTTCACGACTATAAGCTGTTCAGCGATTACCAGCCAAGCTGTATGGGCTGGCACGGCAATATTAACCTAAAAAACGCCCTTGCAAAAAGCTGCAACTACTTCTTTTTTGAGCTGGGAAGACGGCTGGGAGCTACCAAATTAACCGACTATTACAAGCAGTTTGGATTAGGGGTTGCGACGGGCGTTGAGGTTAACGACGCAAAGGGCATTTTGTTAGAGCCTAAAAGCGACGGCAGCGGCGACACCCTGCAAATAGCGATAGGCCAGCTTAACGCCTTTACCCCGCTTCAGCTTGCAAACTATACCGCCACCCTTGCAAACGGCGGCACCCATTACCGCGCAAGCCTTATTGATAAGATAGTCTCCTACGATATTTCCACGGTTTACGACGAGAGCGAGCCGGAGATTAAAAACACCGTTTCGATTTCCGCTTCAACCCTCGCGGCGGTCAAGGAGGGCATGCTTTCGGTTACCGAGGACGGTACGGGACGCGCCGCCCTCGGCAATTATAAAATAAAGGTCGGCGGTAAGACGGGTACCGCTCAGGTTGAAGGCAAAGCCGACCACAGCGTATTCATCGCCTTTGCACCCTTTGACAATCCCGAGATTGCAATTTCGGTGGTATTAGAGCACGGAAGCTCGGGCTATTCGGCGGGTTCTATCGTGCGCGATATACTCGACGCATACTTTTTCTCGGATTACAACGACACTGCGGATACTGTTCCTTTTACTATCCTTGAATAAAATTGTAAAAAAAACTGTGCCTTTTCGTAAAACCTGCGAAAAGGCGCGTTTTTACTCTATTTTTTTTATAAATAAAATTGACAAAAATATTTGTGTGTGATAAAATATAGATAGTATTATAATGAGGTAGCTTGGTGTATGGGTCAGGTATATGCCGTAACGTCCGGCAAGGGCGGCGTGGGCAAGTCTACCGTGGCGGTGGGCTTGGCGTTCGCTTTTACGAAGCTTAATAAAAAAAACGCTGCTTGTTGATATGGACGAGGGGCTTAAATGCTTGGATTTAATGCTCGGCGTTGATGAATCGGCGGTCTTTGATTTGTCCGATATTCTTTTGGGCAAGGATATGGCCGACGCGGTTTATGCGACAGAGCGTAAGGGGCTTTTTCTTATCCCCGCTCCCGCAGATACGGGGCTTATCGACGCCTTTTCCTTTACCGCCTTTGCAAAGCGGGCGGCTGATGAATTTGACGTTGTAATCTTCGATTTCCCCGCAGGAATGGATTTCTCGCTTTACACCTGCCTGCCCGACGGAGCGCTGTTTTTAACGGTTGCCGTACCCGACCCCGTATCGGTACGGGATGCCGCCGCGGTAAGCGACAGGCTTTTCAAAAGCTCCTGCCCGTCGCGCCTTATTATCAATAATTTTACCTACAGTCTCGTCAAACGGCGGATTTTCCGCAATATTGACGATATTATAGACAGCGCGGGGCTTCAGCTTTTGGGCGTTGTTCCGCACAGCATGGAGCTTGAGCTGCTGTCTGTGAATCATTCAATTAAGTCGGGCGGCAAGCCTATGGCGGCGTTTTTGCGAATTGCACGGCGGCTTTTGAATGAAAATGTATTACTTCCGAATCTGAAAAAAATATGAAAGGATTTTAAAAATGACTATTGCTTTAATCGCTCACGACGCAAAAAAAGAACTTATGGTGCAGTTTTGCATAGCATACTGCGGAATTTTAAGCAGGTATAATCTCGTTGCTACGGGAGCCACGGGAAAAACAGTGGCGGAAGCAACGGGTCTTGAAATAACCAGATTTTTAGGCGGTTCTCAGGGCGGCGCTCAACAGATTGCCTCCCGTATAGGCTGTGATGAAATCGACCTTCTGCTTCTTTTCCGCGACCCGCTTAATCCTAAGCCCAGCGAGCCTGACGAGCGTGCTCTGCTTCGTCTTTGCGACGTTCACAATATTCCCGTTGCGACCAATATCGCCACCGCCGAAATGCTTATCCACGGCCTTGAACGCGGCGATCTTGACTGGCGCGAGATTGTAAAAAACAATAAATAATTTTCTCGGAGTTTTCTTTATGTCTGAAATTAACCGCGCCGTAAAGGGCACGGGCGACGTTTTGCCCGCCGACAGCTGTAAATGGCAGTTTGTCGAGGGCAAAATGCTTGAAACCGCCCGCCTTTTCGGCTTTAATGAAATCCGTATACCCGTGTTCGA
>JBJEOD010000364.1:0-5864 GCA_051880535.1 Acutalibacteraceae bacterium
AGTCGGCGCTGACCGGTAAGCTGAGAAACATTCACAACCCTGCGGTACTCGGTATCGTATACATTGTATTCGTCTGCTTCAATCCTTTGCAGGCGGGTGACGATATTAGGCGACAATGGCTCCTCAGACTGTTTGGTGTTAAGAACCTCGGGAAGTCCGTTAAAGCCCCTGTGAATATTATAGTCAAAAATCATATATTGAAGCGACAGCATGGAATACAGCTCTTTGATAAACTCTTCGGAGGGCTTTTCTGCCTTTTCCTCGACCTCAATAACATATCCCACCTTTTCATAGGATTCAATATAATCCCACAAATCGAGGCATTGGCTTAAATGTTTGTTTTTTACAATTGCGTTTGTTCTCATAACGGGCGGTCTGATATAAGCGCCCTGCATTGCTTTTACAAAGGGGGATTCAAGGTAACGCAAAAGAATTTCTCTTATACGGGCAACGCGCGAAAAGGAGCCTTCCTCCTCCGCCTTTCCCGCAGGGTCGTCAACCTCGATATTAAAGCTGATTTTCCCGCTTGAGGAGCCGAAATTAAAGGCTCCGTTAAAATCAAGCTGTACGCCGGATTCCTCGGTACCCCTTTCCTTAAGGGCGGAGTATCGGCGCTCCACAAAGGAGAATAAGCGCTGTATCAGGGTATTGACAAACTTGTTTTCATAGGTTTGCATTGTTTCCTCATGAAAAACATTCAGTATTTTTGAGGGCATTACCGTATCGCCCTCTATAGCGGTAATATAATCGGTGTGCTGTGCTAAATGCCTGATAGAGCGGCTGTTTATGTTCTTGGAAAACTCAATAGGCATTACCTCCTCGCGTTCCTCGATTCCCACGCTGTAATTGCGCGTAACCGTATCTAACGCGGGCAGGCAGGCTTCAATTGCGTTTATCCATTGCTCCTCAATTTTTTTGTGCAGGGTTTTGCGGTTAATTCTGACCGACGCGCTGCCGTTACGCATTGATTCAATAAAATCGCCGTAAAAGCCGTAGCCTGTGGTAATTCCCTCAATAAAATACTTTGTATCGCCGTATATGCGTTCCATATCGTTTAAATGCTTTGCGTCGGTACGGTCAGCCACCTTATGTCACCCCTTTATCAGTACATCTTTTTCAATCTCTTAAGATAAGCAATACTTTCCTTCATTGTATCCTTGCCGAATACATCATCAAGATAATCGATCAAGCCGTCTATCTCGTCGCGGATTAGGGAAAGATTCAACGATTCAAACTTACGGAAAACCTTTGTCGCCAGAATATAATCGATTCCGTCAAGCTCCGTTCCGCCAGCTGCGACATATACGGGCACAAAGCTCTGAAGCTGTTTAACAATACGGTTTCCGAAAGCAACACGGAACTTCTGAATAACGTACATATCCACCTTGGATATGTCGGACAGCAGCTTCTCACTTACAGGATATGTCCCGATCGCCTCTTTATACAGCCGTTCAACATAGGAATAGCTTATGCGCGAGGGACCTGTCTGCGGCGCTTCAAAGGGAACTCCCTTTTGGTCAAGATTTATGACTAAGGCGCGGTCGTACACCTTATCCGAAACAGAGAAGGTAGAATCGTCGTTATTCGCGGTGCCGATATACCAGACATTGGGCGGTATGGTAAGCTTGCCGTCCTTTAAGTGCTTGGGGTCGCTGTCCCATGAGGAGGGCACAAGCTCCAGCTTCCACTCGTTCATATCCGGCATTTCCAGAATAGAAAGCATCTCCGCAAAATAGTACTCCACACGGGCTATGTTCATCTCGTCGAGCACTACAATGTTAATATCGTCGTTGTAGGAGGATTCATATATCCGCCTTAAAACCTCGGTTTCGTTATAACGCTTGGTGAATTCGTTAAAATACCCGAAAAGCTCGGTTCTGTCGCGCCAGGAGGGCTGAACAGAGGCGATTGTGGCGTTATTCTCAAAAAACTTGCCCATAGCATAGGGCAGCGAGGTTTTACCCGTTCCCGAAATACCCTGTAAAAGAATCAGCTTTGTAGATGCAAGCCCCGCAAACATAAGCCGTATGGTTTTAATATCGTAATACAGGTTCATTGAGGTGCAGGCAAAATTGCGGAATTCATCACACAGCTGCTCAAGATTAAGATTATTCCGGTAGCTCGGCTCAACATAGTATTCATATTTATCGTCCACAGCCGAGAGCCTGTAAAAACGGCGGGGAGCTGTGCTGTCCTCGGTTTCGGGCTTTCGTTCGCCTATAACGGCGGCGTTAAGCTGACTGTTTTCCTCCCGAGGTATGCTGTTACTGTTTTCGGTTTCCTCCAAAGCCTCCTCCCTGCTTTGACGGAAAATTTCATTTATCGCCTCAACCGGGATACTTGTCTGCCCGATTTTAAGCGCCATAATTTTTTCTTTCTCCTTGGTAAGGCGCATTACGTCCCTATGCATATCGGCAAGCTCCTGCAAAACGTCCTCGTTTCCCACAACAGAACGGCGGAAGCGGAAATACTTGCGTATGCCCAATACTATAAGGAAAAAGATGATAACCCAAACGGCAAGCACCAATAGAATTGCAAGAATTGCTAAAAACCAGTCCAGAACGGTGAAGGACCTGCTGTATAGGGAAAACTGTTCAAGATATGCGGGTATACCGAAAATTTTAACCAAACCGCCGAATAATCCCGAAACTATATCCCACAGCCCGTCTAACATAACCGTCATAAAGGCAAAAAACCAATTCAAAAAGCCGTCCATCAGCCGTCAACTCCTTCCTTAAAGCTTTGTTTTTCCGTCATTCTTCAGCGTCCTTAGTTTCCTGCTGACGGCGCAGATATTCCTCAACCGCACGCTTTTTGATTTCCTCTTCCTCCTCCTTGGAGATGCCTTTATTGCCCTTTAGGCGTATAATAAGTGCAATAAAGCTGTAAAGCTCAAAAAGGAAGAAGACCACAAGCGGCAGTACGATTACGCACAAAAAGCCCGTCGGGGTCTGCAAAAAGCTGATAGCGGTACCAACGCCGCCCAGCTTTACGCCCGTATACTTAGCTAATACATAGGAGGACATAACCGGCTCCTTATCGTTAACGGGGTTAGTTTCGTTGTTATCACCCTTTGTTACATAATAGGTATAGCCGTTTTCCTCGTAAACATCAACAATGCGGTGGGTGTTAAGCTCGCTTATGCCGTCACCGTTAAGGTCTACGTAATATGTAATAATATCGTCGGTCTTAAGCTTTGATTTTTCGCCGTTGGTTAAAACCTTGTCGATAATAAGGTCGCCGGTTTTAAAGATCGGGCTCATAGAGTCGGACTGGATAGTCACAAGGCTTTTTCCCATTATGTTGGAAAGTCCCTCGTTATTTGCCTGTGCCGAAAAAACCAAAACGGTCATAAACACCGCGAAAATTACGAAAAGCCAGAGAATAATATTACCGATAACTGCAAGCGTTTTTTTAACTGATTTCATTTTGTTCCTCCTGAAAGCTAATTAATGGCGCAAAACCCGAGAGATAGCGAAAAGGTCTGACCGCCTATTTTTGCAATACAGTTTTCGTCCTGTCCCTCAATCCAAATTCGGACGACAATTTGCTTTACCGCTCCGTTTGCTGCGACCGTGAAAAGCTGTTTTACAGATATACCGTTTTCATCAAAGGTCAGATAAACTGGTGGTTTCTTTGTGGTAGCAGTCTCAATAATCTCTCCCCCGAACACGCCGGTGCTGTTGTTCCCCGCAAATACAAGAGGAGCAGTATCTCCCATTGAAGATTTAGTGCAGTCTTCGTTTAAAAACGCCGCGCGGACGGTTTTTGTAATAGCAATATCCTCTGTACCGACGGGAGTTATGCTTGTTGTACTCTCTAAAAGAGCAACATTAACGGAAGCTTCGGAATCGGTCATAAAATAGAGGGGCACGTCAATCCAATGACCCTCAAAGGCGGAGGTGCTTTGATTCCACATAATTCTGCGACCCTTATAAAAAACCGCATCATCAGCGGGGGCGCCGTTATGCTTTGCCTTTCCCGTTTGCCAGACTGTATCATTAAACCCTGCATAGGTCGAGGCGGGGAGCAGATAAAACCTGCCCTCGGTGAATTTTTCGGGATCGGTCTCCGTCAGTTTCTTGACAATGTCATTAAGCTCTACCGTAACGCTTTCCGACCATGGACCGCTTTCCGACAGGGAAATCATAAGGTTATCGGGCACAGTCACCGTCACATTCTGACCGACGGCACGCACCGACCTGCTCATAGAAAACCAACCGTAGGCAGAATATCCCAGAAGTAATACCGCAACGGCAAGGGACATTGCGGATAATAAAACGGCTTTTTTTCGGTTGCTCATAGTACGCCTTCTTTCTTCCAACTAATAAGAGGGGCTTAGAATAAAAACTTACGGTAATTTAGATGTTAGATTTTAGATTTTAGACATTAGAACGTGGTAAATTGGGTTTGCGGATTATTTCAAAAAGTTTTCTATATTATGCCTCCCTTGCCTAAAGGGTGCGGGTTGCCGGTGGCAACCATTGGGCGTAGTCCAATAGCACCGACCGAGGCGGCAGCCGAGACGGGGGACCGCCTGCGCCCCTTGCCTAAAGGGGAGAGGGCCGACCGTTAGGTTGGCGAGGGGATTTTGGCGGTGGAGGGATTTTATCTAATGTCTTATATCTAACATCTAATATCTAAATTGCGTTGGAGGGATACATTTAGGTTTCTTCAGACCTAAATATCCCCCAGTCAGCTCCGCTGACAGCCCCCTTTAGGCAAGGGGGCCTTTTTGGCTTTAAATTAAAATTTCTTCCGAAAATGACAAAAAACCGCTTGAATTTGCGGGTAAGCTTTTATTCTAAGCCCCTCGAAGGCAAAATACCTCCGAGGGGGATTCGCCGCACGGCATACGGCAACGAACTATATTTTAGAGATTACGAAAGTGATGCAACATCGGCGAGAACAACCTCAATATCAAAGTTAGCCTTTGCACCCTTGGAAACGATACAGTCAGTATCCTCGCCCTCGTACCATACGCGGATAATGATATCGGCAGTAGGAGCAGAATCGGTGAGTGTAACAATGAAATTACTATCGGTGTTACTTGTCGCAGGTGTTGTATAGGTTACGGTATCGATTGTGGGATATCCGTTTAGATCCAGTTCTTTAACAGCTTTGCCTGTAGTGTGATGAACGCCGGCGTTAGGATTGAAAAGGTGTATTCCTGATTCGTCAGACTTCATAACAGCAATACGTACAGGCTTTACTGAAAGTTCGCCAGCAGGATCGTTTTTCAAAGTTGCTGTAACCTTACTCACAACAACATTGACGGTCTGTCCGCCGTCGCTCTTGATGGTGTACTTGAAGTCATAATAAGCGCCCTCTGTTCCATCTGACGCCACATTTCCTGCTACAAGTTTTGTCTGATCATGTCCAGTTTCTCCATTACCATAAAGTGCACCAGTACTCGGATTAACTGCAGAACCTTCGTCAATCTGATAGAAATTTTTGCCGTTTGTTGTAGACGCAGGAACAAGAACGATATTCTGTGCTTCCTGACTATTAATCTCGGCATAAGTATCATCATTTTTAACTTTTTCTTTAATCATCAAGTTATTCGGTGCGGTAACGGTTACGTTCATGCCCTGAGCGGTAACCTGTCTGCTCATTGTGAACCATGCAAATGACGCCGAGGACAAAACGACAGCAGACACTAACAGCATAGCCAAAGCAGGTATTAGTTTTCTCATTGCTTTCATAATATTTGCTTCCTTTCTTTTTGCGATTGGCTATGCCAATCTTTTTAATATATATCGACCGCGGCTCTCCGTTTGCCGTTAACTTAAAGCCGCCGGATACGACCGAAATAATAGGTTCTATTTCTAATGTTGAGGTTCTATGATATTTTGCCTCCCTTG
>JBJEOD010000365.1:0-5863 GCA_051880535.1 Acutalibacteraceae bacterium
AATAAGCCTTCAAAGCGCCGCGATAGTTATAGCCGTAGCCGAAAAAGTACAAATCGGTCTCACGATTGGCACGTTCCTTAATCCACCCGTCTTCATCGAGAAGCATACTGCCCGAATCGTCCAAGACCGTATATCCGAACATTGAGCATACTCCGTCACATAAAGGAACTGTATTGTCCACCGCGTCAAGCGTTTTAGCCGTTCCTCCCAGCGTTTCCGCAGGGTCTTCTCCCCAAGTCCAGCTTGCGGCAGGCTCTCCCTTTAAGCGAACGGTTAAACCGCCGTTATTTTCGTCGGCGTTCGGCAAACAGCGGAGTACTAATGCTGAAGTTTCGATTACACATTCTTCGCTGTCAACCGTAGCATTGAAGCTTGTTTCGGGAAAATCACGGTAAAAAACGACCTGTGTTGCCGAATCGGTAAATTCATTTTCGGTTTGGCGCTCAATTCTAATCAAGCACTCCGTTAAAACGGTGAAACGAAAATCATGGTAAATTACCGTATTTTCCTTTTTAGCCTCGGGACGTACCTCCCATTTGAAACGGTTACTTTTCATATATTATTCCTCACATTCGTAAATACAGACGCTATTAAAATTATATCAGCTGCTTGAAAGACCCGCCTGAGATATACTCTTTACGAAGTATTTCTGACAGAATACAAAAAGTATAATCAGCGGAGCCATTACAAACAGGCTTCCCGCACACTTAGCAATCGCAGTGCCGACAGGATCTCCGAAATTTCCGTTCTCTATATAAATCTTACTCAAAGAATTTGAAAAGACCTTGGTATCCAACAAATAAAGTGATGTATAAGTCTTATCCGTCCATTGCCAGCAGAATGTAAACAGGAATATCGTAATCATCATTGTCCTTGCGTTGGGCACCATAATTGTTGCGAAGGTGCGAAACACACCTGCGCCGTCGATATACGCCGCTTCCTCTAATGTGACCGACAAAGAACGGAAATTTTCCCGCATAAGATAAATATAAAGTCCTTCCTTTACGCCCAGTCCCGTAAACGCCAAAACATAAAGCGGTAAAAAGCTGTCAACAATTTGCCATGAACCTATATGTATATTTACGAAGGATTGATACTGTGCGATACTGATAACCTGATACGGCACCAAAAGAATTGTTACAACAAAGGCAAACGCCAAGCCTCTGCCCTTGAATTTGAAACGCGCCAAGCCGTAGCCTACCAAGGTACAGGAAAAGGTTTGTATTAACGCTATACTTAAGGAAAGCAAAACGGTATTTATCAGACTTTTCGGCAGATACATCTGTTCAAGCGCCGCTTTCCAATAATGAACCGACCAGTTTCGAGGAATCAGCTTTACGGTATTGTCTAACAAATCCTGCGGGCTCATAAACGACAACAGTGTTTTACCGATTATCGGCTTTAAAATTATAAATCCAACGCCGAAAATAATGAAAAACCGTAAAAAAGCGTAAGCCGCCTTCGCCAAGCGAGAGCCGATGCTCCTTGTCTTATTGTTTCTTTTCATAATCACACCTGCCTAATTTTCAGTATTGGAGGAGAATTTGCCTATCAAAGCCAAGACAATCATTACAAATACTCCGAGCGCAAGCAGATAAATAATATTCATCGCCGTCGCCAAGGAATAGTTACTTTCGCCAAAGGCAAGAGTGTTAGAATAGGTAAGCAAAGCATTATTGTCGGTTGCCGAAATTGCGATTGTATATATTGCATTGACCGCTATTTGCGGAGCTATCATAGGAAAGGTTATTTTCCAGAACAATTCCCATTTACTGCAACCTTCTATAGATGCCGCCTCATATACCGAAGTCGGTATTTCCTGAAGTCCCGCCAAGAAAATAAATATTTGCAGGCCGCTTGAACGTGTTATTGTATAGATATTCGAAACGGCACCCGTTACCACATCAATCAAAGGCTTAGGAAAGCTCAGCGAGGATAAAAGAGTTGTCATATCGGCAAAGCCCGAACCTGAGGTTACTCCGGTATCAATAACCTGACCCGCGCCCGTATAAAGAAGGGCGGTGCTGTCGGTGTCCGAAAGTACTCCCGTTGCCAGCAGAACAGGTATGAAAAATATAATTCTCGCGATAACCCGCCCCTTGAACTCCTGATTGAGCAGAGTGGCGATGAAAAGACTGTAAATAACTATAATCGGAACATTTATAACTAAATCTTTTAGATTATCGCCAAGCAACGGAAGAAATTGCGGATCGGAACGGAATGCCTCTTTATAAAATCCGAAACCACTGAAATTAAGCGCAAAGTTATTTGCGGTGTCTATTTCGCATACCGAATATAAAAATGTTTCGATTAGATTGGGAATAAAAATCAAGCAAACCCCTAAAATCAGCGGAGCAATAAAAATATAACCGTAACGAGCACGTTTTTCAAATAAAGCCGATTTATTTTTACGCATTTTAATTCCCTCCTACCGTAAATCCGTTTGCCGCAACCGTTAAGCCGTTTACAGTACAATCCGAATTATTGCGGTTAACATAAACAATAATACCGTTATCGTACGAAGTGGACGAAACGCCGTCAGATATTTCGCTGTAGCCGATAATGCGGCTTCCCGATGTCTTTTTGCGTAAATCGTATGTATTCTTCGCCGTTTGGATAAAGTCATCAAGGCGCTTACCGTCTTCAAGCGAATACCATTTTGTTTCATAGTTTGTGTTTGCAATCAGATTATCTTCCCGCGTAATAAAGACTGCGTAAGGAGCGCTTCCGAAGGCGTAAGAATCGCAAACAGAGCTAAGATTGTTAGACGACATATTATACGGTGAGCCGGCATAAGAAATACTCCCGTGAACCACCATCTGATAAAAAGGAACCGCTGTCTCCTCAAGCTTATATTCAGACGAAGTCGAGGGTACATTAAGTAAATGAGACGCATATGGCAGAACATAAGAATTTCCGACATCGAATGCCGTTTCAAAGCCGTTTTCCTTAGCCTTGTTTAAAGCCTGTACTATTAAATCCGCACTTTCGCAACGGTCAAGATTGCGACCCTTTGCATAGTCACCGCCCAAATAAACCCCTGAACTTCCGTACGACAGTCCGACCTTGCCGATTTTTTTGTCTAACGAGCTCATCATTGACTCGGCAATGGAAGGATAATACAACGGAGAAATTAAATATCTCAGCTGATTAGAAGAAGAATAAGCTCTTGAAACTATATCGTGATCTCCGCGGCAAACTACCAAACGGTTAAGATACCTTGCAGAATTATCGGAAACCGAAAAACCGTTTCCGCTTTCGTATGCAAACTGCATATCCGAATCAAAATACAGCTTTCCGCCGCTTTCCTCCAGCAGCTGCTTTAATTCTATTACCTGCGATACCGTTCCGACATTCTTATCAATCTGGAATTTTGAATATACCTTATGCTCAGAACCGCTGCTGCTGTAGCCAAACAGTCTGACTATGACAGGTCCTATATCCGCCTCAATAAGCTTTTGTACAGAGGCATAAATTTCATCAATTGTGGAAAGCACTATTTTCTTTGTATATGGGACGCCCATCATACTTGCTTCTTCGGTGATCATACAAAGATAATCCACATAAACAGGCGCCGCATCATATCCGCCTGTTTCCTCAAAAGTCACATCCGCACGATAAAGCTCCGCCATATCGCTGTAATCGTTTGCATCCGCTGTGAGAAGATGATACTGTACCTCCAGATCACTTGCCACTCTTTCTTTTGCAAACAAATTGTAAATCGGAATTTGCATATTAGCGCCGTAATCGGTGCTGTCCACAGCGCGGATTTCAAATGAAACGAAAATATGATTACAGGTGCTCGCCTCACTGACAACGCTCAGATTAAGCGTTGACGCTTCGCTCCCTTTTTTCACCACCGCAAATATCCCTCCGTCCGAAAGGGAAATTCCGAACACAGGCAAGGAAAGATTATTCGTAAAGACCGACGCAGACTCGATGTTTTTCGTATAATTTTCACCGTAATATGGCATAGAAAGCTGTCCGCCTTCCTGTGAAAAAGGAACAATCGCGCCGCTTCCGTCGGGAATCAGGAAATATCCTTCAGAGGTTGTGACAGAGGCGAAATACTCAAGCAAGTCAATGCTTTGCAGCTTATATTCGTCAGAGCTTTCCTCTATTAAATCCGTTAAAATTTCTGCGGAGAATCCGTCTGACGTCAACGAATATTCAATCGGAACCATAAATCCCGCGCTGTCGCCGCCGCTTTCATATTCAATATCCAGCTTATCGAGCATTTGAAGGTAATCTTCTTTTGAAAAATCGGTTTGCGCAATATAATCCGAAATATCATTAAGCTCTATATCTGACAGCGAATCGCTCAATATATAAAGATCCTGCTTTTTGAGTATCGGGTACTTTTTTATCATTTCTGATAAACCGTCTGTTTCTTCATTTGAAGAATATAATACGTAATAACGCTCAAAGCGTCTGCGAAGGCTGTCACTCCCCAATTTATCCATAAGTAACTCAAAGGTATCCGTATCAAGAATCTTAGGGATAAGGGCATCAACAAAGCCCATAGAGTAATAAACCCTGATACTGTTTCCGTTAGTCAATACCCTGTAATTACCGCTCTGTACGCTGTCCGTATCCGAAAACATATACATAGCATCGCTTTGCTCCTCGTAATAGGAGAGTGATATCTCGGACTGCATACGGGCAGCCTCGGTCTCGTCAACGCTCTCCGACTCCTGCGATACTGAGTAATACTGTTTCCCGCTGTTTTTATCAGTAATTTTAAAATGCGTAGTTGAAATGTCCATTTCAAAACGAAGTCTTTCGTTTTCCAGCACAATATTGTCGTAAGCCTCATCAAAGCCCTCGTCGGAGGCGTGTTCGGACAAAACAGATACCTTCGCCTCCGAAAGCTTACCTGAGCATCCCGATAATACTCCGAGCGTTAATGATAGCATACAAACAACAGCTAAAGCTTTTTTGATTAATGTCATATAAACCACCGTATCATTCAGCACTTATCCCGTCAATACGTTCGGAAGGATAACTCCTGATAAATGTTATAAATAAACTGGTAAACATTCTGCGCTATACTGACCGCGAGCAGAAGAATGAAAATGATCAGGCAAATACCGACTAATATCAGTATCGTCGTTACAATCGATTTTCCGAATGAATAATCGTGGGTCATCATCAGTCCGCTGAAGAGCAAAATCAGAACCCAAGCCAGAATCACTGCATCAAATATATTATAAAAAGGAACCTCAGAGGCAGTCAAAATATTCGATAGCACCAACATCGGCAAGCCGAAAATTATGTACGGCTTTAAGGCGTAGGCGGTCGCAATGGTGATATCCTTTATCGTTCCCTTTCCGTCCATTAAGGTTGTAAAGCACCAGTTCGCAACTATCCACATAATAATTGGGAGCAAAAGCATAAATACATGAAACAATACATTTGCTTCGCTTGAGACCTTACCCGTTACCACATAGCCTCCGAACTGTATACGAAGAGCGTAAACCACAAAAAACAATACATACATCAGGGCAGCCGACTTGATGTTACCTCTTTTTTCGTGCTTTAAATCCCAAAATCCGTCAAACGGGTGGAGCATAGTGTAGTTCCCGTAACGATAACCCTCGCATATCTGTGAATCATAAACCCGCTTTATTATTCCCTTTTTGGTGCGAAACACTTTTTTGATTATTATTATCAAGACAACTACTGCAACCGCTCCTAACAGTAATAACACAAAATTCTCACGGACAAAATCGTCCCGCCAATAAGAAAATGCGTCGGAATACAGATCATGCTCTCTTATAACCTTAAGCCGATTCATAGCTGAACCGTAATTCTTCCTTTGTAAATCAATCTTAGCAAGTCCTATTGTTGCAAGGGTATATCC
>JBJEOD010000366.1:0-5858 GCA_051880535.1 Acutalibacteraceae bacterium
CCGCCGCGGTCTTCGGCGAGGTTCACCCGACCGTCGCCGCCGCCTACGGTATCGACTGCCGCGTATATGTTGCGGAAATAAAGCTTGATATCCTCCTCCAAATCAACAGGCGCAAAACTATTTACAAGCCTCTGCCTAAGTTCCCCGCCGTTGAGCGCGACTTTGCAATGCTGTGCGACAGCGATTTACCCGTGGGCGCACTGGAAAAGGCTATCACCAAGGGCGCGGGCAGACTGCTTGAAAGGATAGAGCTTTTCGACGTTTATTCAGGCTCCCAGATTCCCGAGGGCAAAAAGAGCGTTGCCTACAGTGTATGGCTCCGTTCGGCGGACAGCACCCTTACAGATAAAGAAATTGAGACGGTAAACGCCTCGATAATTAAAAATCTTGAAGCCGCGGGTGCGGAACTTAGAAAATAATACTTGAACTTTGCTGAAAAAAGTTATACAATGTAATAAATTAAGTATTAAGCCCGAACGGGCGAACCATTCGGGCTTGGTACAAATATGAGAGGTGCCAAAAAATGAATGACAGAACTATGACCTTTTCGATAGGCGACCAGACAGAGCAGGAAATAAGGAATATACTCACCTTGGTTTACGACGCTTTAAAGGAGAAGGGCTACAACCCTATCAATCAGATTGTCGGATACATTCTGTCAGAGGATCCGACCTATATCACCACTCATAACAACGCGCGCAATCTTATAAGGAAAATCGACCGCGATACACTTTTGCAGTCCCTCGTAAGATATTATTTAAGCGCGTGAGGTGTTTTTAAGCACCTTTTCAATCCTGCCTATCACCATATAATGCAGGTCGCCGTCATACCAGCGGAGCGGCTCCTTATCGGTGAAGCAGGCTTCATCCATCTGCTGGACATACTGCTTTTTACAAATTATAACAAGCCGCGCCTGCTCAAAGTAAACGGTGTTATCCGAGAAAATCGGTGTAAGACCCGCAAGCGCGGCTTTATCTGTATCCCTGCCCGATTTCGAGCCGCAGACCTTGTGAATATCCTTGTTGTCTCCGTAAAAGCTTAGGGTGAAATAATCGCTTTTGTCAATAAATTCCATAGTGTAGCGCTGTGGGCGTATAACCGTCATCATACAGTCGTTACCCCACATTTCGCCCGCAAAGCCCCAGGACGCGGTCATCATATTGTACTTTTCGCTGTCGCCCGCGGCAACTAACATCCATTCATCGGAAATCGCCTTTATCAGGTTTGTATCAATTTCCTTTGCGCTTATTTCTATAAACATAGCAATTCCCCCTGTTTAATTATTATCTAAATAGTCTTTTTGAGCCATTACGCTCTCAAAATACTCGGCGGCACTGTCAAAACAGCCGTCGATTTTTTGTTTTTTGTCTTCAAAACTATCCTCGGACGATGTGATTTTCAATATTTCCGCCTTTGCAACCTCGGTTCTGCCAAGGATAAGATTAACAAGCTCCTTTGCCGTTTCGGGCTCGCCCTCGGTTGTCAGCGCATTGCAATGCTTCGCCGCCAAAAGCACTGTTTTCCCTATAACCGACGCGCCGTAATCCACCTCCGGCGAGACCTCCGCCTGCCTTACCACCTTTGCCTCAAGCGTTTTAAGCGGCTCGGTCGCGTTTAATTTTGCGTTTAGGCGCTCGATTTCGCCTCTGAGCTCGGTTATCCTTGCGTCGCGCTCCGCGATTTCCTTTTTTAAAGCAGTGATTTTAAGCTCTGCGTCGGTCAAGCGGTCAAAAAGCTCTGTATTCTGTTTCAGCATTTCGCTCTTTTTCATTCAAAGCACCTCAAATTTATGACTGTTCCCTGTTATCCTTGCCGCCTTCGAGCGGTATTTCAACCCTTAAATCCTCATTACCCGCAATCTTTTCGCATACCCGCGAATCGTAATAGTCGCTCTGTGTTGGGAGCTTTTTTCTATTTAAACGGAAATTAACAAAGGTCGTAACCAGATAATAAATCACGGCAAAGAGCGGAACGCCGATAAGCATACCGAGTACTCCGAACAGTCCGCCGCCCAAAACAATGGCGAATACGACCCAAAACGCCGAAAGCCCCGTTGAATTGCCCAAAATCTTAGGACCTATAAAGTTACCGTCCAGTGCCTGAAGCAGTATAATAAATATGATGAAATATAGTCCCTTTATCGGGTCGGTAAGCAGTATCAGCGCCGCGCAGGGTATTCCGCCTAAGTAAGGTCCGAAAACGGGAATTATGTTGGTGACGCCGATAACCACCGCCACAAGCATAGTATACGGAATTTTAAGAATCGATATGCCTATAAAGCAAAGAACGCCGATAATAATGGAATCAAGCAGCTTACCGTATATAAAGCCGCTGAAAATTCTGTGCGCCCTTTTGCCTGTTTTAAATATATGCTCCACCGCGGCGTTATTTAAACAGGCATATAACAGCTTTCTGAACTGCCGCATAAGCAGAGACTTGTTAAAGAGTATGTAAAGAGCGAAAATAAGCCCTACCGCAAAATCCTTAAGGAAGCTTACAACGCTCCAGACCCCCGAAGCAAAATATGTTGCCAGCGAATTAACATAGCCCGTAAGGTCGTTTTGCAGCCATTCCTTCTCGTATTCATAAACCGCGTTTATAAGATTCTGTAAATCCTTATTGCGTTCAAACTCTGCGGATATTTCCTTTATAAAGGTGTCCAGCTGACCGGGGAGAACCTTTATCATACTCGAAATACTGTCAATAAACTGCGGGACTATCATATAAATTATGAGTATTAAAACAAGAATAAAGACCGCGAGTGCACCGAAAACGCTTACGGCGTTTGAAATTTTACGGACAAGTTGAGGCTTTTTGTTAAAATATTTTTTGGAAAGCCTTAACAAGCCGCCGTTTATGGAGTTGGCTATAGGGTTTACAAGATAAGCGATAATAAGCCCGATAATTACAGGCTGAACAACCGACAGAAGTTTGCCCAAAAAGGACAGTATTCCGGGCAGTCTGAAAATCAGAAAGAAGAACACAACGCAGGCGGCAACCACCAAAAAGGCGGTAAGACCTATATAAAAATATCTTCGCTTTAAATTTTTATCTTCCATCCTCACTCACCGTCCTGATATGCTTATAAATGCCCCTAATACATCTTGAAATCAGCAGGGCCGCGCCTATTGCAAGCATTGAACCGCAAAAATCTATGCAGACGTCCCTTACTTCACAGCTGCGCCCCGGAACAAACATCTGATGTATTTCATCGCTTACCGCGTAAAGAAGACAAACCGCACCGCTTAATGAAACCCTGAAAGCAAGCCGCAGTCTGCGGTAGCTTACAAAGGTTAAATATGAAAGAAGTCCCAAAACGCCGTAAATTGAAAAGTGCGCCGTTTTTCTTGCAATGAACTGGAAGGATTCGATTACCTGAGCCTGTTCCTCATCCGTAAGTTCCTCAAAGCTCGGGTAAAAAATTTCCGCGACTGCGGCGATAAGGCTGCCGCTGGTCTCAGATGATTCGTCGGCGTTCTGCGAAGAAAAGCAAAAAATAAGGGTCATCCACAGACACAGCAATACAACCGTAACGGTTCTGAAAATTTTAATAGCCCCTCACTCCTTAAAAAAAGCCGTCACCCGTCGGCATAAGCCAAAAGCCATGGGTGACGGCATAAAATCATTTTGTTGAAGAATAATATCTCATAGGATCGACCCAAGAGCCGTTAACGATAAGACCGAAATGAAGATGCGGTCCCGTTGAATAGCCCGTACAGCCGACATAGCCTATGGTCTGACCCTTTTTAACGGTCTGACCCGCCGATACTGCAACAGAGGACATATGTGCATAGTAAGCCGCATAGGTTTTACCGTCCGAGCCGCGACCGTGGTCGATTACAACGTGGTTGCCGTAGCCCTTACCCTGACCGGGTACACCGCAGCAATCGCCGTTCTTAGGATAGTTATGGGAACAGTTATTAATAGACCTTGTAACAACCCCGTCGGCAATCGCAACGATTTTAGCGCCGTAGGTTCCGTTAGATATATCTATACCGTTATGCATAGAGTCCCAACGGTAACCGTAATATGAGGAAATTTTTGTAATGGACGGAACGGGCCACAGGAACTGTCCGCCGTCATATACAACACTGGTGTTTGAATTATTTGCGCTCCTGCGGATTTCGTCAAGGTCGTTTTGCATTTCCTTAATCAAAGCCGAATTTTTATCAATCTGAGACTGAGCGGCACTCTGCTCGCTGTTAATCTGTGAAATAAGCGACTGAATCTCATTACTTTGCGATTTTAGTTCATTTTGCTTTGCGGTAATAGTTGCCTTTACGCCCTTCTGTTCCTCAAGCAGCTTGTTATTCTCCGCCTGTTTGGCTTCAAGGGTCTCAACCGCCTTAACAATTTTTTCAATCATAAGCTTGTCGCGCGCGGAAACCGACGCGGTAAGCTGATAAAGCTGTAAAAACTGGGAAAAATCTTCCGCGCCTAAAAGTATCTGAACATTACTGTCCGAGCTACTCATATAAATTGCGCGAAGACGCTTTTTAAAGGCAAGCTTATCCGCCTCAATCTCGGCGTTTTTCTTTTCAATTTCCGCCTTATTGGCGGCAATTTTGCTGTTAATAGAATTGATCTGCTGATTGCACAGGTCAATTTCCTTCTGAACAAGCGCCATCTGCTTTTCAATAGCCGCCTTAAGTTCCTCTTGCTTTGCCTTATCCTGTTTAAGCGAATTTATTTCCGATTTCAGCTTATTTTGCTCGTTCTGAAGCTGGCTTATGCTTTGATTAAGCTCTGCCTCGGTTTTCGCTGCGGCAACGGCGGGAACGCAGAAATAAACGCCTAATGAAACCGAAAGCACAATAACTGCGGAAAGAAATCTTATAAACCTTTTTTTCATTGTTTTCCTCCAAAAACATGGGTCATACTGATAAAAATCATCCTAAATCGCGGCAAATTCACTGCCCTCGCGGCGGAGATATTTGCTTATCATAATAACGCTGCCGAGCACGCCCGCAAAAACGCCTATACCGATAAATATAAGCAGAAGCATCCATGCAACATCGCCGTAATGTACAATATCGGTAGTGTCGAGGGTTGTAATAATTGTCTCGGTTGCTACACGGTAGCAGAAGTACAAAAGCCCCTCCGCAAGAAGCGCGGAAATAACGCCTATCAGCACGCCTTCAACAATAAAGGGTATCCTGACAAAGGCGTCGGTGGCGCCGACCGCCTTCATAATGCTGATTTCGAGCTTGCGGTTATACATTGTAACCCTTATGGTATTGGAAACTATTACAAGGGAAATCACCATTAAAATGGCTATAATCCAAAAGCCCGCTATACTGATTCCCCGCTTGATTGCGGAAATTTTATCTGCCAAATCGGTTTGCGACTGAACAGCGCTTATACCGTCCATCTGCTTTATCTGCTCGATAGTTTCGCTGAACCTTGACATATCCTTCATTGTGATTTTGGCCGATCCCGACAGAGGATTGCCGTATTCCTCGTCAAGGAAGGTGAAATAGCTTTCCTGACCTTCGAGCATAGATTCCTTTACGCTCTCAAGCCCTTCCTCGCCCGTGACATAGGTAACCGAGACGACATTATCGAGCTTTGCAATTTCGTCGCAAAGCGCCTTCGCCTCCTCGTCGTTATGAATTACATAATCGCTCGGCTTTATACCGTTTTTATCCGCTGTTTCCTCTTCGGCGGCGTTTTCGCCGCTTTCTGTGTCCGAAGAGGAGTCCGAAGCGGTATCCGACGAGGTATCATTTTCGCCGTAGAGCGCCCAGCTGTAATCCTTCATATACGCCATTACGACGTTTTGCTGTTCAAGCTTGCCGACCGCCTTATTTACGTTCTCAGAAATAAGAAGGGCAAGTCCTATAATAACCATACACGCG
>JBJEOD010000367.1:0-5827 GCA_051880535.1 Acutalibacteraceae bacterium
CCTCTGCTGGTCAACAGAGCCTAAAATGTGGAAAAACTGGCTTACGCTCTCGCTTTCCGAGCCGCCCGATACCGAGTTCATTTTGGTAAAGGCGACCCTTACAAAACGTGACTGTGAGGAAAGGTCGCCGGGAAGACCCAGCGCCCCCATACCTCGGCTGTAGGCTTTAAGCGAAAGCCCGGCGGAAAAGGTGTTTTCGGGCTGTTTGGGCGATAGGTGCATAAAATCATTAAGCCTGAACAGCTGCTCGTCAAATGGCGGATTGTTGGTAAGCACACCGACAGGGTTATCGTAAATTTTTATGCCGCCCTTTACAGATTCCACGGTTATCGCGCCGTCGCGGTCGGCAATAATCCAATGCAGCTGAGCGGTCGGGAGGGCTTCACTGAACGGCGTGTTTGTAATATTGGTTTTTTCAAGCAGTCCTTTAGCCTCACTCAGCGTGGCGCACTGAGCCAGAATCCAGGGTATAAATTCAAACTGCGCCACATTATCCCTGCCGCTTATTTCGTCTCGATAGTAAGCGTTACCCACAAAATTAAGCCCCGCCATTCCGAGTCCCTTTTCGTTAATCGCGTCGTAAAACAGCGGATAATCACCCGCAACGTGCGCCATTCCGATTATTGCGTAATGGCTTTTTAAAGCTTCCGCGGCGCGGAATCTAAGAGGGAAATTGCGCGGCATAACGGTGACCTCGTCGCCGTAGGAAAACTCGTAATCAAGGGTTCTCCCGAAATAAAAATCATTTGTTTTGTAGGTTGCGGCAGTACACATAAAAAGACCTCCTGAGAATCATTAATATTATTCTCCGCTTTTAATAAATTATAGCAAACAACATATTAATTACAGGCTTTGCGAATAGGCAGACAGACTTGTTCACAAAAAATTATTTATTCAAGTATATAAAATTATAGCTTTCTAAAATCCCGAAATATTTAGCCAGTCTTTCGTATAACGGCTTCGCTTCATCTCCGAAACGGCCTTCAACAGCTTCTCCTATCTCCTGAACGGTCTTCTCGCCGTCTAAAAGCGGCCAGACAAAGCTGCCTATTTTGTCCAGATGCACGAAGCTGATCCGCGGTTTTTTTAAGATTTTTTGAAAAATCGTATTCCATACGCCTTTATTTTCAATTTCCAGCGTCACCTGTTCGTTATCCACCGACCACGAAAATTTTTCATTTCGCATGGGCTTGAGCTGTAAAAAATTATCCGTCTTTTTGTTCCGCATATTTATTTTCTCTTCTTCCACAGTGAGAACTTTAAGAGCGTAAGGATTATGATGCCGAATAATACCAGTCCGCCGATATCGGAAACCGCCGCCGGTATCGCCAATTTTGCGGAAAGGTCAATAGCTGAGCTGATACCGAACACCGCCAGAACCGCTAACAGGATTCCAACCAAGCCTTCGCCTGCTATCATACCGGAGCAGAAAAGAATACCGTCGTTCACAATCGCTTCCTTTTCTTTTTTATCGCGTTTAAGCTTGTCCAAAGCCAGTCGGATAAGGCCGCCCACCATAATGCAGGCGTTTAACTGTACGGGAAGATAAACGCCTATGGCAAACGGAAGGACAGGTATGCCGACAATTTCAACCAGTACGGCAATAAAAGCGCCGATAAACACAAGCGCCCAAGGAAGATTTCCTTGCATAACGCCTTCGGTAATAAGCTTCATTAATGTCGCCTGAGGTGCCGCTAACTCCTCGGTGCCGAAGCCCCACGCGCTGTCTAAGAGATAAAGTGTTCCGCCGATTGCCAATGCCGCCGCAATAACGCCGATTACCTCGCCGATCTGCTGTTTCTTAGGGGTGGCGCCTAAAAGAAAGCCGGTTTTCAAATCCTGTGATGTATCGCCCGCAATGGCGGAAACAATACAAATTATCGAACCGATTGCAATTGCACTGCACATACCCGAAATACCGTTTGCTCCGGTAACCTTTAAAATAAGCGTAGCAATCAGAAGCGTAGCAATCGCCATACCCGAAACCGGGTTATTACTGCTGCCGACCAGTCCCACCATACGGGAGGATACGGTAGCAAAAAAGAAGCCGAATACAACGATAATGACCGCGCCGAGAAGACTTACGGGAATCGCGGGAATAAGCCATACAAGCAGAGTAAGAACCGCAATCGCCCCAAAGACAAATTTCATCGAAAGGTCTTTTGCTGTGCGGTCTTCGGTATTGGCTTTTGAGCCTGCCATACCCTTTACCGCACCGCCGAAGGTCTTGATAATAAGCGGCAAGGATTTTATAAGGCTAATAATGCCGCCCGCGGCAAGCGCGCCTGCACCGATATAACGTATATATGTGCCCCAGATTGCGCCTGCTCCGCCCTCGGCAAAAATTTCACCTATAGGCTGTGTACCGGGGTAAAGGGTCATATCCGCACCGAAAAGTACAATCAGCGGGATTATAACAAGCCAGCTGAGTATGCCGCCCGCGAACATATAAGATGAGATTCTTGCGCCGCAAATATAGCCCACGCTCATTACCGCGGGATAAATCTGTGTGCCTATCTGTCCCGCAAAGCCCTTGACGCTTACCGAGATTTCGCCCGCAACCAGCTTTAATCCGTCTATAATAAACTTAAATAACGCGGCAAAGCCCATTCCCGCAAAGACGGTCGATGCCTTCGCGCCGCCCTCTTCTCCTGCAAGGAGCACCTCAGAGCAGGCGGTTCCTTCGGGATAGGGAAGCACACCGTGCTCCTTTACGATAAGCGCATTGCGCAGGGGCACCATAAAGAATATGCCCAGCAAGCCGCCTATAAGGGCAATCGCGGTGATTTCCAGTATTCCGGGCTTTTCCATTTTGCCCTCTGCCGCCCACAAAAACAGAGCGGGCAGTGTAAAGATGGCGCCCGCCGCCAAGGACTCGCCCGCCGAACCGATGGTTTGCACCATATTACTTTCCAGAATAGAATTTTTGCGCATAAGGACGCGGATAACGCCCATGGCAATAACCGCCGCGGGGATAGACGCCGAAACGGTCATACCTACCCTCAGTCCCAGATAAGCGTTTGCCGCACCGAATACAACGGCTAACAGCACACCCATAATGATAGAGGTTACTGTTATTTCGGGGGTGATTCTTTCCGCCGGAATATACGGCTTAAACTCTTTGTTTTCCATAGCTTTTAATTTCCTCTCCTGTTATTTATCTGCATTTTTTAAGCACTTCGCAGAGCAGTTCAAAAATTTCCGCAGCGGAAGAAATGCTCAGCTTTTCATTCACGGTATGAACGTCAAACATATCAGGGCCTATCGAAATACAATCCAAGCCCTCGATTTTTTGAGCGAAAACCGCACATTCAAGCCCCGCGTGAATCGCCGCGATTTGAGGTTTATGTCCAAACCTTTCGCAATAAGCGTCCGCATATAGCTTCTGCAACGGGGAGTCTTTTTTAAACTCCCACGGCTCATATCTGCATGATATTTGAGCCTCACAGCCGTTATACGAAGCAAAGGCTGTGAGCCTGTCCTCTAAAAAGTCGAGAGCTGACGCTTTGTTGCTCCGCAGAGCGTATTGCATAACAATTCCGTTTTCCTGTGTCGTCAAAATACCAAGATTTAACGAGGTTTCAACCAAACCTTCTATCTGAGCGCTCATATCGACTACGCCGTTCGGCGTTGTCAGCAGCAGGTAGAGCAGCTTGTCCCGTGAAGCAGGCTTAAGAACCTCAAAATCTCCTGTTTCCTTGACCGTCAGATGAATCGAGCAGTTTTCCTCTCGGTCGCTGATTTCATTCTTTACCGCAGAAATATAATTTTCCATTATTTTTATAAAGCCTTTAGCGTCTTCCGCCACAAGCTCAGCCTTACAGCAAAACGGAATGGTGTTTCCTTTTGAACCGCCCTCAAGCTTAATTATATGAAAGTCCGCCGCTTTCTTGGCGTAATTTAAAATTCTTCCCGCTAAAATGTCCGCGTTTATGCGGTGTTTATCTATGTCAACACCTGAATGTCCGCCCTTTAAAGCATCAATATCCAGCGATATTTTGGTGCCGTGCACAACTGTTTTTAAGGTCGGCAAAAAAAGCCTGAAATCACTTCCGCCCGCGCAGGACACGGTTAAAATATCCGCCTCTTCCGAATCAAGGTTAATCATTTTTCTGCCCTTCAAAACGGAACAGTCCAGCTCCTTGGCTCCTATCATTCCGATTTCCTCATCGGTCGTAAAAACCGCCTCAATCGGAGGGTGCGGCAAATCCCGACTTGCAAGAACCGCCATAATCATAGACACGGCAATGCCGTCATCAGCACCCAGGGTTGTGCCTCTTGCTTTTATAAAATTGCCGTCTGTATAGGTCTCAATACCGTCGGCTTCAAAGTCGATTGCCGCGTCTTCCTTTTTCTGGCACACCATATCAAGGTGTCCCTGCAGAATAATCGGCTCAGCATTTTCGTACCCCTTAGTACCGGACTTATAAATCACAACATTTTTTGCTTGGTCGCAGATCACCTGTAAATCATTTTCCCTTGCAAACCGAACGCAATAATCACTGATCGGCTCCATATTGCCTGAGCCATGCGGGATTGCACATATCTTTTCAAAGTACCGAAATACCGACGCGGTTTCCTTCTCGAATGCTTTTTTCATCATTTACCCCTTGAACTTATTTGTTGATATATCTCAGAGAAACAAATATTACACTTATAAAAACAGTATACCATGTCGCACTGAAAAAATCAATTCCCCATTATATAGAAAAATATACGAAAGCAAAAGACGCCGTCTTGACGCGAGAGAAAAAACGCAAAAAAAGAAGTGCCCCGGCTACGCGTCTGCGTGCCGAGGCACTCGGTTGGTGGAGACGATGAGACTCGAACTCACTACCTCTACAATGCGAATGTAGCGCTCTACCAGATGAGCTACGCCCCCAAGTATGAATCGGTTGGAGTAAGCCTTGACCTTCTTAAATTTAAAACCAACGCTTACCGCAACAATACTATTTTACACGATTCGATACTTTCTGTCAAGTGTTCTGAACGAAATTGATGAAAAAATATGCTCTTTTTTTATAATTTCACTGCCCGAAAGGTCGGCAACCGTCCTTGCGACCTTTAAAATTCGGTCGTAGGAGCGGGCGGACATACCGAGACGGTCAAACGAAAGGCGCAGATAATCCTCGGCAGCGGGGTCTAAAACGCAGTGCTTTTTAAGCATAGCGGGGGTAAGCCGCGCGTTGCAGGTGACGGGCGTACCCTTGTAGCGCTCGGTCTGAAGTCTGCGCGCCCTGTTTACCCGCTCGCGTATTTCGGCGGAGGTCTCTTCCTTTGAGGAAGAGCTAAGCTCGCTGAAATTCACGGGCGGCACCTCGACGTGCAGATCAATTCGGTCAAGCATTGGTCCCGATATGCGGTTTAAATATTTGCTGACCGCGTTCTGCGAGCAGGTGCATTGCTTTGTGGGGTGACCGTAAAAGCCGCAGGGACAGGGGTTCATTGCGGCAACCAGCATTACTGAGCTCGGATATGTAAGGGTTCCCGCCACGCGGGAGATTGTAACTGTGCCGTCCTCAAGCGGCTGACGCATAGCCTCCATAACGTCCCTGCGGAACTCGGGAAGCTCGTCCAAAAACAGCACGCCGTTGTGTGCAAGGGAAATCTCACCCGGCCGCGGCACCGAGCCGCCGCCCGTAAGCCCCGCAGTCGAGACTGTGTGGTGGGGCGAGCGGAAGGGACGGGTTTTTATAAAGGGATTTTTCGGGTCAAGTATTCCCGCTATCGAATGAATTTTTGTGGTTTCAATCGATTCTTCAAAGGTCATTTCGGGCAAAATGGTGGGCAGCCGCTTTGCAAGCATACTTTTTCCCGAACCGGGAGG
>JBJEOD010000368.1:0-5823 GCA_051880535.1 Acutalibacteraceae bacterium
CGCTTACGGTACACGAGGGATTTTGTTCAAGGCTTGCGGGGCTAACACTAAAAAACGTGACCCTTTCGGTATTTGAAGAGGGCAAGAAAAAGCCTGTTTTTTCGGAGCAGGGAGAAATGCTTTTTACCCATTTCGGAATATCGGGACCGCTCACGCTCAGCGCGTCGGCGCATATGAGAAAAATGGGCAGGGCGGCTTACACCGCGTATATAGATTTAAAGCCTGCGCTTTCGGCGGAACAGCTTGACAGCCGCATTTTACGCGACTTTGAGGACGAGAAAAACAAGGATTTTGCAAATTCGCTTGATAAATTACTGCCCAAAAGCATAATTTCGGTTATAATAGCCTTATCGGGCATAAATCCCGCGCTTAAGGTCAATCAGATAACCCGCGAAATGCGGGCGGCGCTTTGCGGAGTGATTAAGGCCTTGCCGCTACACATTACGGGCTTTCGTCCGATTGAGGAGGCAATAATCACGGGCGGCGGAATTTCGGTAAAGGAGATTAATCCCTCGACAATGGAATCAAAGCTGGTAAAGGGGCTTTATTTCGCGGGGGAGATTATCGACGCTGACGCATATACAGGCGGCTTTAACCTGCAAATTGCCTTTTCAACCGGCTTTGCGGCGGGCAAAAACGCCTGAACAATAACGAAAGGGAGATAAAATATGATTTCGGTAGCAATAGACGGACCCGCAGGAGCGGGCAAAAGCAGTATTTCACGCCTTGCGGCAAAAAGGCTTGGCTTTATTTATGTCGACACAGGGGCGCTTTACCGCGCGGTGGGGCTTAAGTTTTCAATGTCGGGGGCGGATTCCTCGCTTGACTGCGATATTGACGGCATTTTAGCCGAAACCTCGGTTGATATTCGTTTTAAGGACGGCGAGCAGAGGGTTTACCTTGACGGAAGGGACGTTTCGGACGAGATACGCACCCCCGCCGCCTCTATGATGGCGTCGGCGGTTTCAGCCCGTCCGCAGGTGCGCGCCTTTCTGCTTGAAATGCAGAGAAAGCTTGCAAGGGAAAATAACGTTGTAATGGACGGCAGGGACATAGGCACGGTGGTTTTACCCGACGCCGAGGTTAAAATTTACCTTACCGCCTCCGCCGAGGTTCGCGCTGAGAGAAGGCTAAAGGAGCTTAAAGAAAAGGGAGAGAATGTGACCTTTAAAGAGGTTTATGACGATATGGTAAAGCGTGACTATGACGATATGCATAGGGAAATCGCCCCCTTAAGGCAGGCACAGGACGCGGTGCTTGCCGACACCACAGATTGCAATCTTGAAGAATCGGTTGAGCTGATTTTAAAAATAGTAAACGAAAAGAGGGCGGAAAATTGAAGATAACGCTTGCAAAAACCGCGGGCTTTTGCTTTGGGGTAGACCGCGCGGTGCAGTCGGTTTACGACCTGCTTGAAAAGGGCGAGAGGGTATGCACACTCGGTCCGATTATTCACAATCCCCAGCTTGTTGAGGAATTAAAGCAAAGGGGAGTAAGAATAGTAGACTCGCCTGACGAGGTAGGGGAAGGCGAGACCCTTGTAATCCGTTCCCACGGGGTTGAGAAAAGCGTTGCCGAAAGGGCAAATGAGTTAAAGGTTAAAACCGAGGACGCCACCTGTCCTTTTGTTGCCAAAATTCACAGGATAGTCGCAGAAAAGGGCAGAGAGGGTTACGTCACCTTAATCGCGGGGGATGCTGCTCATCAGGAGGTCAAGGGCATTGTCGGTCACTGCACGGGAGAGGTTTATGTCTTTTCGGGCGAGGAGGAGCTGACAAAATTATTGTCAGAAAAGGGTAATTTCGCTGAAAATAACGTAATTTTAGTTTCACAGACAACATTTAATAAAAAAATTTTTATTAAATGCCGAAATTTTTTAAAAAAAGTATGTACAAATGCGGAAATTTTTGATACAATATGTAATGCAACTTCTATGCGCCAGCAGGAGGCCCGCGAGCTGTCCGAAAAAAACGATGTGATGGTTGTCATCGGAGGACGGCACAGCTCAAACACGGCGAAGCTTTTCGACGTGTGCAGGGAGAAATGCGGCAGAACCTATCTGATTGAAACGGCGGCGGAGCTAAACGAAGTCAATTTTGACGGATGTGGTTCGGTGGGGGTTGTTGCAGGCGCGTCAACGCCCGCAGGTATTATAAAGGAGGTTATTAAAACCATGTCGGAAAATTTACAACCGGTTGAAGAACAGGCGGAGGTAAAAGAACCTGTTCAAAAAAGCTTCGAGGAAATGACGGATGAGGAAGCATTTGAGGCTTCTCTGAGCAGCTTAACGGGCGACCAGAAGGTCTGCGGCACCGTAATCGCTGTCAATCCCACCGAGATTACGGTGGACATCGGCAGGGGGGTTACGGGCTATGTCACCGCGGAAGAGTTCTCTGCAGAGCCTGATGTGAAGCTTATGGATGAAGTTAAGGCGGGCGATAATCTTAATCTTATCATCATGAAAATCAACGATCAGGAAGGAACCGCAATGCTTTCAAAGCGCCGTTACGATGCTATTGCCGGTTGGGACAATATTGTCGCCGCCAAGGATTCCGGTGAAATCGTTACAGGTTTTGTTAAGGACGTCATTAAGGGCGGTGTTGTCGCCTACTCAAACGGCATCAGGGTCTTCATTCCTGCGTCACAGGCTACCGCTTCAAGGGGTGAGCCGCTTGAGGACTTAAAGGGTAAAGAGGTTTCCTTCCGCATTATCGAAATCGGCCGCGGCAGAAGAGCTGTCGGCTCTATCCGCAGCGTACTCAAAGAGCAGCGCAAGGCGGCTGAGGACAAGATTTGGGAGACCATCGCCGTGGGCGACCGTTTCACAGGCGTTGTCAAGTCGCTTACAAGCTACGGTGCGTTTGTCGACATCGGCGGTGTGGACGGTATGATTCACATTTCCGAGCTTTCGTGGCAGAGAATCAAAAATCCGTCGGAGGTTGTGCTGGTAGGCGATACCGTTGAGGTTTACGTCAAGGCACTCGACCCCGAAAAGAGAAAGATTTCTCTCGGTTACAGAAAGCCCGAGGATAACCCGTGGGTTATTTTCGAGAATAACTACAATGTCGGCGATACTGTTAAGGTTACCGTTGTCAGTATGACTACATACGGCGCCTTTGCCCGCATTATCCCGGGAATTGACGGTCTTATCCACATTTCACAGATTGCTAATAAGCACATTGCAAAGCCGCAGGATGAGCTTACCGTAGGCGAAGAGGTTGATGCTAAGATTATAGCTGTTGACCCCGAGAAGAAGCGAGTAAGCCTTTCTATCCGTGCTCTGCTTGAGGACGGCGAGGCAGCAGAGGAACCCGCGGCAGATGTTGCTGACGAGGTTGTTTACGAGGCTAAGGAAGAAACCGCCGCTCCTGCCGAAGAAGCTCCCGCAGAGGAAGCCCCCGCAGAAGCTGCAGAGGAATAATTACAAAAAAACACAACAGGCTGTCTCGAGATATGAGACAGCCTGTTTTTTGCGCGGAATCAGAAATTGTCGTTATTGTTATTGTTGTTCTTGTTCTGATTGTTGTTTTGATTGTTCTTATTCTGGTTATTATTCTGGTTGTTCTTGTTCTGGTTGTTGTTCTGATTATTCTTGTTCTGGTTGTTATCCATTAGAATCACCCCGCTTTCAGGTTATATTATCTGCAAAAGCGGGGTGAAATATACTATATATTAAATAATTTTTCGGAGTTTTTCTTTGTGACTTCAAGAATATGCTCGACCGAGGTGTTCCTTAATTCGGCAATTTTTTTAGCTGTATGATAAATCATAACAGAATGATTTACTTTTCCGCGGTAGGGAACAGGGGTTAAATAGGGCGCGTCGGTTTCAAGCAGAAAGCGATCCTCGGGCAGCATTTCGACAACCTCGGGCAGTCTGCGCGCGTTTTTAAAGGTTACCGCGCCGCCTATTCCGATATACATACCGATATTAAGTATTTCTCTTGCCATTTCAGGACTGCCTGAAAAGCTGTGGAGCACACCGCTCGGACGGTGCTTTTTTAAAAGCTCCAGCGTGTCGGCGTGGGCCTCTCGGTCGTGGACGATAACGGGGAGTTTAAGCTTATTTGCCAGAATTAACTGCTCCTCAAAAAGGTCTTTTTGCTCCTCCTTGTTATCGGAAACCCAGTAGTAATCAAGCCCGATTTCGCCTATCGCAACGCATTTTTTATGCTTTGCAAGGGCTTCAATTTCCGCGACCGTGCCGCCGCCTATATTTTCGGGGTGAATGCCGACGGCGGCGTAGATATAGTCGTATTTTTCCGCAAGCGCAAGCGACTTTTTTGAGGACGCGGTATCGCACCCGCAGTTGATTACGCCGCATACACCGTGACGGGGTAATTCTTCTAACAGCCTGTCGCGAAGCTCGTTAAATTTTCCGTCGTCGTAATGGGCGTGGCTGTCAAAAATAAGCGGTTTTTCAAGCGGACATTCCTCTAAAAAATCTATCATCTGATTTTACTTCCCGCGGGTACGTTGTCTATAAACAGCACCTTAACGTCGTCATCAGCACAGTCGGCGGCTAAAATCATACCGTTTGACTCAACACCGCAAAGCTTTGCGGGCTTTAAGTTAGCAACAACAATTACGGTGTGATCGATAAGCTCCTCGGGACTATAGTATTTTGCAATGCCCGATGCAACCGTTCTAGGAGCTCCGCTGCCGTCATCAAGGGTGAGCTTTAAAAGCTTTTTAGCCTTTGGAATAGGCTCGCAGGCGGTGATTTTCGCCGCGCGAAGCTCAACCTTTGCAAAGTCCTCTATACCAATTTGAGCGATAGAAACAACGTTTTCAGCCTTCTCTTCCGCCTTTGCTTTTGCCTCCTGCTCGGCGGCGATTTCGGCAAGCACCTTTTCGGCATCAAGGCGTGCAAAAAGCGGTGTGGGCGTGCTGACAGAATACTCGGTCACAGCGCCGAAGGTGAGGGTTTTATCATTACAGCAAAGCTGTTCCTCAATGGATTTTGCGCTGTCGGGGATAACGGGGGAGAGCATTATGCCTATAAGACGGATACATTCAAGCAGATTGTAAAGCACCTTGTTAAGCTCTGCTTTTTTGCTTTCGTCCTTTGCGAGCGCCCAGGGGGCGGTCTCGTCGATATACTTGTTACAGCGCTTTGCAAGGCTCATTACCGCGTCGCAGGCGTCGGCGTTGTGATAAGAGTCCATAAGCTCGTAATATTTTTCAATTGTCGCCTTTGCGGTGTCTATAAGGTCTTTATCACATTCCTCGGTGCTTTCGCCCGCAGTTACCTTGCCGTCAAAATACTTATTAGTCATAGCCACCGAGCGGTTTACAAGGTTACCTAAGGTGTTTGCAAGGTCGGAATTGTACTTTGCAATAAAGCTTTCGTAGGTTATCGTGCCGTCCTGCGCGTAGGGCATTTCGGAAAGGAGATAATATCTCACCGCGTCTATGCCGAAGCGCTTTGCCATATCGTCGGCATAGATAACGTTGCCGCGGGACTTGGACATTTTGTCCTCACCCACCAAAAGCCACGGGTGACCTAAAACCTGCTTTGGCAGGGGAAGACCCAGCGCCATTAATATGATAGGCCAGTAAATCGTGTGAAAACGGACAATGTCCTTTCCTATAACGTGCAGGTCGGCGGGCCAGAGCTTATCAAAATTCTCGCCGCTGCCGTCGGGGTCGTAGCCTACGCCGGTGATGTAGTTTGAAAGGGCGTCGAGCCATACATATACAACGTGCTTTTCGTCAAACGGAACGGGTATGCCCCACTTAAAGGAGGTACGGGAAACGCACAGGTCTGAAAGTCCGGGCTTTAAGAAATTGTTTATCATCTCGTTCTTGCGGGATTCAGGCT
>JBJEOD010000369.1:0-5800 GCA_051880535.1 Acutalibacteraceae bacterium
CATAAGCGAAGCGCTCTCCGAAAAGCTTGAAGGATTTGTAAAGCAGGGCGGAATATTGCTCGCAACCTATATGACGGGAATGGTTAATGAAAACGACCTTTGTTATTTAGGCGGTTTTCCTTGCGGAAGGCTAAAGGAAGTTTTCGGCATTTGGAACGAGGAAACAGACTCGCTTTATCCTAAAGAGAGCAATAGAGTGGCTTTAAACGACGGAACCGTCGTTACAGCCGTTGATTACTGCGAGGTTATACATGCCGATAAGGCGGAGATATTAGCAACCTATGACAGCGACTATTATAAGGGTATGCCCGCCGCAACCGTAAATAAATACGGCGACGGAAAAGCCTATTATATCGCCTTTAGGGATACGGGCGAATATACCGATATGACGGTTAATGCTTTGCTTAGGGAAGCAGGTATTTGTTCGGGCTTTGACGGTGAGCTACCCGACGGAGTGACCGCTCACACCAGAACAGACGGTGAAAGCACCTTTGTGTTCCTGCAGAATTTTTCTTATTCGCCTAAAAGCGTAAAAACCGCAAAAGAATGGCGCGTATTTGAAACAGGCGAAAAGCTGACGGGGGCTTTTGAAATTAAGCCACTGCAAACGATAATATTATGCAAGCTGTAAACAAATAATCTTGTGTGGAGAGCAGTTTTATGATTATATTTGATAAACAAACCGAAATTTTTTATCTTAACACCAAAACCACCACCTACGCGATGGGTATAAACAGTGAAAAGCTGTTCCACCGTTATTGGGGTAAAAGGCTTATAAACCCGCTTGGTAAAACGGATTTAAGCGATTACCTGAAAAGGAATTTTGAGGCCGTGGATTTAGAAGACGGCAATTCAGATATTGTTCCCTTTGAATATTCAACCTATGGCAACGCAGATATGCGTATACCCTCCGCTGAATTTACCTTTGCGGACGGTAGCCGAGTATCGAACCTTACATATAAAGGCTATGAAATATTGGACGGCAAGCCCGCCTTGGAGGGACTGCCCGCCACCTACTGCGAGGAGGGTGATAAGGTCGAGACCCTTACGGTACACCTTGAAGATACCTACCAAAATGTAGATGTTTTCCTTTCATATTCGGTTTTTGAAGATTTGGACGCCATTACCCGCAGTACAAAAATTGTAAACAGGGGCGAGAAACTGCTGCTTGATTCCGCAATGAGCGCGACGGTGGATTTTTACGGCAGTCCCGAACGGGAAATCCTTCACCTTGACGGCGCGTGGGCAAGAGAGCGGAACATTACGAGACAACCGATTGTCCACGGCAATCAGGGCATAAACAGCCGCTACGGCTGCAGCAGTGCGTTCCACAATCCCTTTATCGCGATTTGCGATAAAAACGCAACCGAAAAACACGGCAATGTTTACGGCTTTAACCTTGTTTACAGCGGCAATTTTACAGCGGGAGCGGAGCGCAATCCCTACAACGGTATCCGTGCATACATAGGCATTAATCCTACCAATTTCCAATTTGTTTTGAAGAAGGGCGACAGCTTTCAGACCCCCGAGGCGGTGTTGGTTTACTCTGCAAACGGACTCGGTGAAATGTCGAGAATTTATCACAGGCTTTACCGTACCCGCCTTTGCAGGGGTAAGTACAGAGATACTGAAAGGTTTGTACTTATAAACAACTGGGAAGCCACCTACTTTGATTTTGACGAAGATAAAATAGTCGAGATAGCCGAAAAGGCAGCAAAGGTCGGCATAGACACAATGGTGCTTGACGACGGCTGGTTCAGTTCCCGCATAAATGATACAAACGGACTTGGAGACTGGTACGAAAACCGCGACCGACTGCCGAACGGCTTAGAGGGGCTTGCAAAGCGCATAAACGCTCTCGGTATGCGTTTCGGTCTTAGGTTTGAGCCTGAAATGGTAAACCCGGGAACTGAGCTTTACAAAAATCACCCGGATTGGATTCTCCACACTAAGGGAAGAAAGCCGTCGCTGTCAAGAAATCAGTATACGCTTGATTTTTCGCGTGATGATGTATGCGATTATATTATTGATACCTTAAGCGGAATTTTAAGCCATGCGAATATTGAATACATAAAGTGGGATATGAACCGTTGTATGTCAGAGCCCGGGTCGGCTTTTTGGGATAGCGCACATCAGGGCGAGGTAATGCACCGCTACATTTTAGGACTTTACAGGGTACTCGAAACAATAACAAGCAGATTCCCGAGCATTCTTTTTGAAAGCTGTTCGAGCGGCGGGGCAAGGTTTGACGCCGGTATGCTTTACTATATGCCCCAGACCTGGACGAGTGATGACAGCGACGCGGTGGAGCGGCTTAAAATTCAGTACGGCACAAGCATTGTTTATCCTTTCAGCGCAATGGGTGCGCATGTTTCGGCGGTGCCTAACCATCAGGTTGGAAGGATAACAAGCTTTGATATGCGGTGCAATGTCGCTATGGCGGGTCAATTCGGCTTTGAGCTTGACCTTAACAAATGCACCGAAGACGAGCTTAAAACCGCCGAGAAAGCCGTAAAAACCTACCGCGAATTAGGAGAGGTATTCCATAAGGGCGATTGCTACCGTTTAAAATCTCCCTTCGACAGCGATATTTGCGCTATCGAATTTGTTTCGGAGAACAAAAACACCGTAATTTTAACGGTAAACTGTAACCGCGCAACACCGAACGCACCGGACGAGTATATCAAGCTTTGCGGACTTGACGAAAACGCGGTTTACACCCTTGACGGCACAGATAAGCGCTTCGGGGGCGATCACCTTATGAATATAGGTTATCATTTTGTAAATGACCGTGAAAATCAGTCGGTGACGGCGGTATTCAATAAAGCCGCCATATAATAAGGTCATAAAAAGCTGTCCTCCTTTCACGCTCAATAATCCAATGAACAGGCGAGATTTTTAAAAATAACAAGGTCGGAACAAGCCTCACTCGTTCCGACCTTGTTTCATTCAAATATGGTTCTATTACGAATGTTGGGGATTTATGAAAATTTTCCCCGTCAGAGGGAGCCAAACCACACCCGACATTTGCAAAAGAACCCAAAATTTATGCTTTTTTATTCAATCACTTTTCGTACCATTTTTTCTCCCACCATTGCTTTACGTTTCGGCATACGCTTTCACAGCGGCATTTAATACTGCGGCTTGATACACGCAAAATACCCCACATACCCGATTCCACATCCCACCTGAGCGAACCCGAGCGGTACAGGTAATCTCCCGCGCATTTTGTGGGTTCCGGCTCAATATTGAATACATTGCCGACGCTTACTGCGCCCTGAACCGAAATAATACGTGTGAAGGGGTCGTCGGGCTGTGCCTTCCAGCGGTGTCCGTGCATAAGGAAGCTGATATTTCTCGGCTTATCCGCGGGCATAAGCAGACGGATTATTACACGCTCTCCGACATATGAGCGGAAAACGGGGGTTGCCGGATCGCCGTGGGTTTTGGAGTCGAACACCTTTGAAATTATCGGAACGCGCTTCAGACGGTTAAAGAACCGCTCTGAACGGTAATTGTAGCCCTTTTCTCCCGTATCCTCGTGGTCGGGCGCGCCGTGACCGCCTTCTTCACCCTCCATATCCTGCTCGGTGGTTTTAATCAGCTTACCCTCCTTATCAAGAAGCCGTATTCCGTTGTGGGCAAAGAGTACAAATTCGCGGAAGGTCTCTGTTCCCGGCGCTGTGATAACGGCGGTTTCCTTATAATTTTCGGCTATGGGACGGACTCCGCTGTAATACTTAGCGTTGATCGGCTCAATAATAATCGCACCGAAAAGCCCGTGATGGCGGTGATTGCGAAGATCGCCGAAGGAGCTTAACAAAACCGTTCCGTATTCCTTGTCGGCGTACCAAAGGTACCTGATACATTCTCCCGGTCCAACCGTTTGCTCTACCGCGTTATATCCCACGTTTACGCCCGAGGACGTGACGGGATTGTATTTTAAAAACTGGGGATTAAGCGACACTCGGTCAGAGGGCTTATGCGGATAGTCAAGCGGCACCGAGGGGTAGTCGTTATATTTTATCGGCTTATCAGGGTCAAAAAGATTGTGGAGAGTCACCTCAATCCAATCACCCGCATTGGCACGCAAAATAAGCGGTACCGCCTCCTTTTTGCCGCACATAACCTCCCGAGCCTGCTCCAAGGGAACGAAAATAAGTCCCTCGGGGTCGTGGTCGCCGTAGGAATTATAACAAAGCTTTTTCTGAATCGCGGCAATTTCAAAACGGCGTATAACCGCGCCTTTCGGCGGTGAGTGCGGCGGTGCGACGGGTTTCATACCGCACAGCGGCAAAAGACCCTTGTGCGGTGCGGAATAAGCACGGATAATTCCCCAAAGCCCCAGCCACAAATCGTCGATTCCGCCCGAGTAATACAGATAATCACCCGCCGCGTAGGGCTTATCAATCTTAATGTTAAATGCCTCGGAAATGCCGATTGTCTGGGACTGCACAAGTGGAGAAACGGGGTCGGTAATTTCCTTTCTCCAGTCCATTCCCGTGATGTTGAAGACGTGCTGTTCCTCGTGTGCACCGTCTAATAATCGTATGCGTATGGGGTCGCCGGGGTAGGTCTCGAGAACGGGCGTGTCAGGGTCGCCGTAGACAAACGAGCTGAAAATATGGGCGGGGTCGTTACGGATTTTAAGGCGTTCCCGCATAGGCGCACAGCGGTAATTAATGCCCATAACGCCGGGGTCATCGTCGGAGCCGGGATGCTCAGGAGGATTTAGCGGCTTGCCGTGCTTATCGAACAGCAGGGCAAAATCGTGAAGAAACAGCGCAAATTCACGGAAGGCTTTACCGTCCGCCGTGCGGATTACCGCCTTTGTGCCGCATTTAAGCTCCTTGCCCGTTTTGGGGTCGAGAAATACCGAGCCCGCGGGCTCTACTATAAGTGCGCCGAACATACCGTGCTGTTGGTGCATATTTGCAAACAGGTGGTCATGGAAGAAAACGGTATTAAGCTCCTCGTTTGCAAAAAAACGTTCAATCAGGGTTTCGTATTTCCTCGCCCCCGCAATATTGTTCCAGCCGTTCGCCGCGCCGTCCGATACGATAGTATCAAATTTCACCAAATGAATGTGATAACCGACTATATCGGTGAGGGTTTTGAGCTGAAATTCATTGCCGCCGATAAATTCGGGCAAAAGGTTGGTAAGGCGTATTTCTATGCAGTCCCCTGCGTTTGCGCGAATGACCAACGGCTCAGGGCGGATTTTACCCGCCTCAACCTTGCATATATAGTTTTCAAGCGTGCCCTCCCTTTCAATGTCCTCCTTTAGGACAAAGAAGCGGCCTTGAGGGTCATGCCAGCCGTAACGGTTGTAAATGAGCTTTGCCTGAACCGCCGCGATTTCAAACACCTTGATGTTTTTGTCGGTACAGCAGGGGCAGGTGTCGGTATATAAAGCGCCGGGAGCGAAGTTATTTACAAAATTTGCCCTTTCAAGCGGGGTCGGGTTTATTTTGTTTTCTCCGTTTTCGGTAAGGATTCCAAGCGGTGGTTGTAACGGCTCTTGACCGAAGCGCCCCTTGATAAAATTGGGATAACCCGGGTGCAGTCTGTCCTTTTTCGGCGGGAGCGGACGGTCGCTAAGAGGCATAAGTGCCTTAATCGGAGTACCGTTGGGATAACGTCCGCTGCCGTCTTCAAGTCGGTCGAAAACCCGCCAAAGTGTCCACATACCCTCGTGAAAATGGGGATAGAGGTGACAGTGGAAAATCGCGTCGCCTATCATTCCGTTAAGACTGCCCGCACCGTATAAAATATCAAGTGTATAACATTCCTGCGGGCT
>JBJEOD010000370.1:0-5799 GCA_051880535.1 Acutalibacteraceae bacterium
AGAAACCGTAAAAGCTCGGGAGCGGAATGCTCCCGAGCTACGGCGGTAAGGTGAGTTTGTTTTTTTGCGCGTTTCACCTCGGAATTTATTAAATGAGGTCATTTATAGCGTTAATGATTTCCTCAAAAGTTATATTTTCAGCATACGCAAACTGCTTGCGGTATTTTTCCCACATTGCCCTAAGCTCGCGACTGTCTTTAATGTTTTTCATTATGTCGGGGATGTCTGCAATTTGCTCGGTGGTGCCGCGATGGTCGGCAGTGGCTTTTAGAGCTTCTGCAAACACCTTCTTATCAAACTGTTGCGTTGTGGCAAGTATATAGGCGTCATAGAAATCTCTTGGACGGGTATTGAACACGCTGCGGCGGAGAATGGTTTCAATTTTTTCCGCCATAACAGTTTCAATGTTATATGCCCACAGCTCATAAGATTTTTCGTCATCAAAAATCTCTGCAAATCGGTACGGAACCGCGTGAGGTGTGATAGCGTCGCCTGTTGAAATATCAATGCTAAGCGGCGTCACTATTGTATCAAATATTGAGTTCAGCATCACACGGTAGCCGCCGTAAATATCGTCTTCACGAATCGGTGAAATTGTACCGATTTCAAATATCACTCCATCGTCACAGGGTATAGAGGAAATCTGCTCCAATGCCGATTTAATGGCTTCGGGCGTTAAAGGCAGATTTTTAAGCGTGGTGTCTAAATCCATTGTTGCCCGATTATCCAGACCTACAATAGCGGCTACCAGCATACCGCCCTTTAATACAAATTTCTCTTTATATTTCGATTTAGAAAGACGGACAAGCAAACGCTCAAACATATAATTCTGCAATATTACCTGAGCGGGAATATCCTTCTGCTTAGCAATATTGCGGATTTTGGCTTTTAAACTCATTGCTTTACTCATAACAGCACCTCCAAATACCCGCGCAGAACATTTGCAATACGCATATGTTTTGCGTAGGTGTTTAGCTTATTCAGATTTTTTTTCGGACTTGCGGCGTATAGCTTAAGCGCCGCTAAAAAGGTTTCTGTTCCTAATTTGTTTCTGCTACGGACTATATCACAAATTGTTCTTTCCAAGTTATAGCAGGGAACGGAATTTCCCGCCGGAGTTGTCATAGCAGTTCTTCCGAGGTCAAACAGCTCTCTTTTGATATAGTAAACCTTACATTCCTTTTTTATAGCTGTTGACGGGATACATCCCGAGGGAGCCGTGACCGTATGTTCAAATGGAGTGCGGTCCGAAATGCCGTGCAAAAACAAAGCGGTTTCGTGGGAAAAAATGATCTGTTTCGACCGTTTGGCGATAGAGAGCAATTCATCTTCTATATCATCAGTTAAGGCATATTGCCCTTTGACAATTCTATGGATTTTTTCTTCTTTGCACAGCTTGGAAAGTATAGCCCTGGATATACCGTGCTGTACGGCAACCTTTGTTTCAATAATACCACCGTTTGCTTTTGCAATAGCGGTAAGCTCACTCATAAAATCCATTTTTCACCTCGTTACAACAATCTAATAATATTATAATCAAAATTATGATGAATGTCAACAGATAATAAAAAAGGATTGCTAATCTTGCTTAGCAATCGCATTACAGAAAAAAGAATTTCACGGGTGTTTTGTCTTTTAACATACCTCTCAAACTCTTTATTTATGTGGCTTTCCAACTGTTGCGTATGTATCAACCGACCACTGTATCGTTGACATATTAAGCGCTTCGAGGGTTTCTATCAGGGCGTTGTCATAGTCGCCGTAGGGCGGACGGTGGAGGGTAGGGCAAACACCGGTTATCGCCTCGATCTTTTTGTTACAGCTTTCTATTTCGTCGCGCATCTGCTCCTTTGAAAGCTGGGGCATATGCGGGTGGGTGTTGGAGTGGTTCTGAATCTGGTGTCCCGCGTCGGCGAGCGCCTTTACCGATTCGGGGTATTTATCTACCCAAGAGCCTACCACGAAAAAGGTTGCGGGTACGTTGTATTCCTTTAAAATATCAATAAGGGTCTGGGTGTCGTCGTTGCCCCACGCCGCGTCAAAACTTATCGCTATTTGCTTCTTGTCTGTTTCCACGCAGTAAATCGGGAGCTTGCGGTTGCCCGCCGCAAAGGTCTTTACCGAGCCTACGGTTATGCCGATAACCGCTAAAACCGCGACTATGCCGAGCATCAGGTGCTTTTTTGTTATTATTACAAATTTCATATGTATATCCCCTTTTGTCCGAGACAGCAGGCGATTTTTGCCGCTGTCCCGGACTGATTTTTCTATTAAAAAATATGAGGGGCGGCTTGTATACTATACTATTTATTTGTGCCCGAAAGCGCTTTTCACGCATTTTGGAAATAAAAACACCTTTTATGAGTAATACTGATTTCAGCGGAGGAAATAAGCGGCTCGAGATAACGGACGTTGATTATTATAAAAAAAGTTTGAAACAGACAAATAAATGTTTGATTACCAATTTTTTACTGTAGCTATCCGCATATAAATAATGTCTTAAAATACCTGATAATTATTGAATAATATAATAGAATATATTAAAACGCTTGAATTCTTTTGTATATAAGCAATAATATACAACAAAACACGATATTATTTAGTTATATATACAAATCTGTGAAACAAACATAAAAAATGCTTGATTTCCACATTTTTCAGTGTTATTATAAAGATGCCAAATAAAAAACCGCTTGGGAGCGGAGAAAAGGAGTTAAGATTTATGCATGCTTTAAAAAGATTCGGAACAGCCTTCGGCGGCTACAAGATGATGGAGGATTATCCCGTCCCCGTGTGCGGACCCGATGACATCATTATCGAAATCAAGGCCGCCGCAATCTGCGGTGCGGATATGAAGCACTGGAATGTGGACAACGGGTATGACGACACAAACATCACACCCGACCAACAGCAATCGGTACGCGGTCACGAGTTTGCGGGCGAAATCGTCGAGGTAGGCGAGAACGTAAAGGACTGGCACGTAGGTCAGAGGGTTGTATCGGACAACAGCGCCCACGTATGCGGCGTATGCCCCGCCTGTGAAAGCGGTGACTTCCTCTGCTGTGAGAACAAGGTAAACTTAGGTCTTGACAACAACACCTGGGGCGGCGGATTTTCAAAATACTGTAAGGTGCCGGGCGAAATTCTTAAAATCCACAAGCACGCTATTTGGGAGATTCCCGAGGGCGTTAAGTATGAGGAGGCAGCGGTGCTTGACCCGATCTGCAACTCATATAAGGCGATCGCGCAGCAGTCCCACCTGATCCCCGGTCAGGACGTCGTAGTCTTCGGCACAGGTCCGTTAGGGCTTTTCGCGGTTCAGGTTGCGAAGCTTATGGGCGCGGTAAACATTGTGATGGTAGGTCTTGAGGAAGACGTAAAGGTCCGCTTCCCCGTTGCTATGGAATTAGGCGCTACACACTGCGTAAACGGCTCCCGTGAGGACGTTGTAGCACGCTGCACCGAAATCTGCGGCAGAGACAATTTAGGGCTTGTAATTGAATGCTCCGGCGCAAATATCGCCCTTAAGCAGGCTATCGAAATGACAAGACCCAACGCCGAAATTGTCCGTGTGGGAATGGGCTTCAAGCCACTTGAGTTCTCGATTAACGACATCACCGCATGGAACAAGAGCATTATCGGTCATATGGCCTACGATTCAACCTCCTGGAGAAACTGCATCAGACTTCTTAAAGCAGGAATGATTAAGGTTGAGCCTATGATTACCCACCGTCTGGGGCTTTCACAGTGGAGAGAGGGCTTTGACGCAATGGCGAAGAAGGAAGCCATTAAGGTTATTTTCACCTACGATTATAACGACTGATAAAAACAAAACCGATTGGAGGTAGATTCCAATGAGAAAGCTGATGATAGCGCCGTCTGTGGGCTGCTGTGATTTGTTTCATATCGAGGAGCAGGTAAGGCTGATTAACGAAAAATCAGATTATCTTCATATGGACATCAAGGACGGAGTGTACGTTCCGAGCTACGGAATAGGTCCTGATTATCTCGATTATCTTAACAAGCACGTTGAGAATTTAAAGCCTATGGACGCGCATCTAATGGTTAAGCATCCGCAGCAGTATCTTGAGGTATTCGCAAAAGCGGGCGCTGCATACATAACACCGCATACGGATTGCATAGAGGGCGACGCGTTTGTTACAATCCGAAGGATTAAGGAATTAGGCTGTAAGGCGGGAATCGCCCTTAGCCCCTCGGTTCCACTAAGCACTATTGAATATTATCTGCCATTGCTTGATAAGGTTACGGTTATGATAGTCGATCCCGGAATTGCGGGTCAGCCCGTTGACCCGCAGATGTTTGTTAAGATTAACCGTCTTGCAAAAATGCGAAAGGAATCGGGGCTTAACTTCCTTATCGAAGCCGACGGTTCGATGAATAAAAGCCTTTACCGTCCTCTTTACGAGGCGGGTGCGGATATGGTGGTCTTAGGACCTCCCGCCCTCTGGAACAAGGACGCGGATTTTGAAAAGGCATGGTCGGTAATGGAAAACGAGCTTGAAAAAGAGCTTGAAAAAGCGGAAAGAAAAATATAAAAAATAATTTTAAGGAGCAGAACGATGGATAACAAAACTAATATCAATATCGGGGCAAGGCTTGACCGTCTGCCTCAGTCAAAATGGCACGTTAAAATGTGGCTTATAACGGCGTTTGCGCTTTTGGTTTGCTGGTCAAACGGTATCGGCGGCGCGGTGCAGAATATCCTGCTTAACGAAATTCACTGGTTGGAAAAGGGAACCTCACTCCTTGCAATGTGGGGTACGGTTTACACGGCGGGACAGCTTTTCGGTGCCCTTATCGGCGGACCTATCGGCGATAAAATAGGCAGAAAAAAGAGCATTTTGCTCTACGAGGTAATACATATTATCGCAATGATAGGCGGCGCGATTTCGCCCAACGTTTATGTACTTTATGTATTCAGACTTTTACAGGGCTTCGGTCTCGGCGCACTCTTGGTAGTTCTTTTCGCAGGCTTCACAGAGTATGTTCCCGGCAAAAACCGCGGTACATGGTCGAGCCGCACCTCCTTTATCGGCAACTGGGCTCACCCGATATGCAACGGTATCGCGCTTCTTATAGTGTCTACGGGTGTTAGCTTTGCCCTTAACTGGAGAATCCAGTTTATGATCCCCTCCATCCTTTCAATCATCGCCTGCATTTTCATTCTTAAAAAGTTCCCCGAGTCTCCGAGATGGCTTGAAGCACAGGGCAGACTTGAAGAAGCAGACGCTATAATGACCAAAATCGAAAAGGAAATTGAGAAATCCACCGGCAAGCCCCTGCCTCCTATCGAAATTAAAGAGGCGAAGCCCGTTAAAAAGCTTCCCTACAGTGCTCTCTTTAAGGGCAAGCTCTTAAAGCGCACAATCGTTGGCTCGCTCGTGCTTATCGGTATGAACACAATCCAGTACACCCTTATGAACTGGATGCCCTCAATGCTTAAGGATTTAGGGTACGATACCTCTACCTCGCAGTTTATGACAATGTTCGGTCTGTTCGGCGCGCCCTTCGGGATCTTCATCGCCTCGCTTATTATGGATAAGCTCCCCCGCAGAGTAATGGGCGTACTTCTCCTCGCGTTGATGGCGGGTCTCGGAATTGCGACGGGTGTTCTCGCTCCCTCCCTCGGCATAACAGGTCTTATTGTAATGACCTTCTTACTTAACACGGTTATCTATATGTACGTTTGCTACGCCTCGGCGGTATATGTACCCGAGATGTGGCCGACCTCCGCAAAGCTTTCCGGCTCGGGCTTCAGCAACGCTATGGGTAGGGTTA
>JBJEOD010000371.1:0-5776 GCA_051880535.1 Acutalibacteraceae bacterium
TTACTTAATAAGCTTGAAAAGAGGTTGAGAAAGAGTGATCACTGAAGAGAATTTGATTGAGGTAAAAAATCTTCAAAAATCCTTCGGCAAAATCGAGGTTCTAAAGGGTATTAATACCGAGATTAAGAAGGGCGAGGTTGTGGTTATTATCGGGCCTTCGGGTTCGGGAAAATCCACCTTTTTGCGTACTCTCAATCTTCTTGAAGAACCGACGGGCGGGCATATTTATTTTGAGGGAACCGACATTACAGACCCCAAGGTTAATATAAACATTCACCGCCAAAAGATGGGAATGGTTTTCCAGCAGTTTAATCTTTTCCCCAATATGACAGTGCTTAAAAATATGACTATTGCGCCCGTTAAGCTTAAAAAAGCCACCAAGGCAGAGGCGCAGGAGCGGGCGCTTGCCCTGCTCGACCGCGTAGGGCTAAAGGACAGGGCTAACGCCTACCCCTCCCAGCTTTCGGGAGGACAAAAGCAGAGGGTCGCCATAGTCCGCGCGCTTTGTATGCAGCCCGACGTAATGCTGTTTGACGAGCCCACCTCCGCGCTCGACCCCGAAATGGTCGGCGAGGTGCTGGACGTTATGAAGGCACTCGCAACAGACGGTATGACAATGGCGGTCGTAACCCACGAAATGGGCTTTGCAAGAGAGGTCGCAGACCGCGTGCTCTTTATCGATCAGGGAATTATTATGGAAGAGGGCACTCCCGAAGAAGTCTTCGGCAACCCCAAGAGCCCGAGACTTAAGGACTTCTTAAGCAAGGTAATTTAAACATACATTAAACCGGCGGCAGTTAAAAGTCAACTGCCGACGGTTTTATTATGCAAAAATAATTTATATCCCCGCCGCATAGGTCGGGAAACTGTTTTGGGCGCTTTTTTCAATCCTTTTATTGTAATCCGCAACCGCAAAACGGACGTGAACGCAAAGCGAGGTAATAAAATACGGCATTGTGAAAACAAGCGGGAAAATGAAAAACGAAATCAAAATCCAGCCGAGAAAGCTGAAAAGCAGAGAAATGAAATCAAGAATAGTGTTTTTAGCAACCGTGCAGGACATATGAACGGCCTCGGCAATCTCCATATTCTCGTCCGCAACAATGAGGAACGGCGCTAAATAATACTTTGACATTATAAAAAACAGTAATACCGACGCCGCGGCCTTTAAAAAGACCGAAACATAGTAAAGATTTCCGGTCCAAATAGGAATCGGAATATTAATCAGGTCGTAGAATTTAACACCCGAAAAAATATCCACAACAATCGCGGGACAAAACAGGATTATTCCGAAGCCTATCCCGCGCAGCACAAGCGCCGCCGCCATATGCACAGCGCGCTTGTATTTCTGCTTATCCGAAAAATAGTAAAAAAGCGCCGCCTGCCTGTCCTCCGCGCCGAAAATCATTCGCCAAAAGAACCTTACGGTGCCGAGAAGCAAAGGCATAAAAATAAATATAAGCATAAGCGCTAAGATAACATACGCCGCCGCGTCATTGGATATATACGAAATATAATCCGCCGAAAAAAACAGCACAAAGAAGCTGAAAATCGGCGTAAGTGAGGCAAATATACATTTAAGCCAATTATTTTTAAGCGCGGTTTTAGCCGTCAGCTTAACAACGGAGCTCCCTGCGGTCATAAAAACAACTCCCATTCTTTCTTATCGTATTTAAGTATAACATTTAATTTTGATAATTCAATCCCGAAAATATTAAATAATCATTAACTTAGCATAGCCTGCCATAAGCTTTTTAGTACCCACGGTGTCAAACGCGATTTCAAGCATTGTGTCGCCGCCCATAGGCGTGACCTTGATTACAAGCCCGTCGCCGAAGGTTTTATGGCGCACCCGCTGACCCGCCGAATAGCTCGCATTGGTCTTAGGCGCGGCGGTATATGAGCTTTTCATAAGCTTCGCCGTCGGTTTATGGGCGGAATAGGCTCTGTCCGTCCTTGCGGGAGCACCGTAATCCTCTCCCGAAAAGCCGCGCTGTGAGTAGCCCGAGGAATAGCCATTAGAAATCGAGCGCCTTATTCCGTCAAAGCTGCAAAGCTCCTCGGGAATCTCCTTTAAAAAGCGGGAGGGCATATTGCGGTTGGTTGTTCCGAAAATCATACGGGTATAGGCGTTTGTAAGTGTGAGCTTCTTTTTAGCGCGGGTTATCGCAACGTAGGCAAGCCTGCGCTCCTCCTCTATTTCCTCGGGACCCGAGTAAATAGACTGATTTCCCGGGAAAACGCCCTCCTCCATTCCCACAAGGAAGACATTGTCAAATTCAAGTCCCTTTGCGGAATGTACCGTCATAAGCACAACCTTGTCGTCGCTGTTGTCATAGGAGTCAATGTCGCTTATCAGCGCGATTTGTTCAAGAAAATCCGAAAGCGAGGGTTCCTCGTTTTCCTGCTCATACTGGGCAATGTTGGTGCCAAGTTCCTTTACGTTTTCAAGCCTGTCCTGCCCCTCCTCGCCTGCAAGCTCCAAGGCGGCACGGTAGCCCGTTTTTTCGACGGTCTGCTCGTATAATTCCGATAACGAAAGCTCTTCAGCCGCTTCTGTAAGCTCGTCTATAATCCTGCAAAATTCCTTTAGCTTAGCAGCGGCGCGGGCTATAGCGGCGTATTCGTCGGCATTTTTAAAGACCTCATAATGCGGAACGCCAAGCTCCGCCGCTATCTGTGCGGCGTTGTTAACGGTCGTATCCCCTATTCCGCGCTTAGGCTCGTTAATAATACGGCGCAGGCGCAAATCGTCGTTATTGTTGTTGATAAGCTGTAAATAAGCGATTACGTCCTTTATTTCCTTGCGGTCGTAGAACCTCATACCGCCGACAATTTTGTAGGAAATACCGCTCCTTACAAATACATTTTCAAAGGCGTTGGACTGGGCGTTCATTCTGTAAAGTATCGCGTGGTCGGCAAACTTTGCGCCGTCCTTTACGTTTTCAAGAATACAGTCGGCGATATAACGCGCCTCTCCCCGCTCGTCGTCAGCGGTGTAAACGGTCAGTTTTTCGCCGCCTTTTTGTTCCGTCCAAAGGTTTTTACCCTTTCTGCCCCTGTTGTTCTTTATAACCGCGTTGGCGGCGTCCAGAATATTAGAGGTGGAGCGGTAATTCTGTTCAAGACGTATAACCTTGGCGTTTCTGTACTCGTCCTCGAAATTCAGAATATTCTCAATCGTCGCCCCCCTGAAACGGTAAATGCTCTGGTCGTCGTCGCCTACAACACATATGTTGTTATTCCCCGAGGCTAAAAGGCTTACCAGCACGTACTGAGCGTGGTTGGTGTCCTGATACTCGTCCACCATTACATACTTAAACTTATTCGTGTAGTATTCAAGCACGTCCGCGTTGTTTTCTAACAAAGCTACCGTGTTGACAATCATATCGTCAAAATCCATCGCGTCGGCTTCTTTAAGCCGCTTTTGATAGATTCTGTAAAGCTCGGCAATAGTCTGTTTCCTGAAATCAGAACCCGCCTGACTCTTATACTCGGCGGGAGAAATAAGCTTGTCCTTAGCCGAGGAAATCGCCGAAAGCACCGATTTATGCGGCACAAGCTTTTCATCGACGTTATTAGTCTTCATAATGTCCTTCATAAGGCGGCGCTGGTCGTCGGTATCGTAAACCGTGAAGTGGGAGGTGTAGCCAATAAGGTCGGCGTATCTTCGCAGAATTTTCCCGCAGACCGAGTGAAAGGTACCCGCCCAGATGTCCTCCGCGCCGTCGGTAAGCTTTAAGGCGATACGCTCCTTCAGCTCCCCCGCCGCCTTATTTGTAAAGGTAATTGCAAGAATCTGCCACGGTTTTGCAGGCGAGACGCTGAAAACGCCGTCGGGTACGTAATCGGTAACCCCGTTTAAAAAATCCTCGCCGCACTTTATCATTTCGTCGGTAACCTCGGGTACATATGTACTGTTAAAGCCGTCCCCGAATTTTATAATATTTGCAATGCGGTTGACAAGCACGGTGGTTTTTCCGCTTCCAGCCCCCGCCAAAACAAGCAAGGGACCCTTTACGGTGGTGACCGCCTCGAACTGCCTGTCGTTCATTCTGCCGAAATATTTTTTAATAACCTGTTTTCTAAGCTCTGTAAATTCCATAATTCTCCCCGTAGTTTTTCAATTATTAATATAATACTATCCCCCGAAAAAAAAGTCAACGGAGAATTATTAATAAAATCCTTGTAATACGCAAGGAAAGTTGTTATAATATAAAGCAATGGAGGAATGAAAAAATGGCGGTTGGATTCAGGAAAAGTCTTTTCGGCTTTAACTGCTCGGACGTAATGGAGTACATAGAAAGGTCGCAAAAGACCTTTGCCGAAAAGGAACAGGAATTATCAAAGCAGGTCGAGGAGCTTACACACGACCTTGATTTATCAAACGAAAATTACCGCAAGCTTAACACCGAAAAGGAAATGATTGCAAAAAAGCTTGCGGAATTCAGCGAAAAATATGAGGAAATTGAGCGGCTTTCCGAGAATATCGGCAAGCTGTACCTTGTTGCGCAGGCTAATGCGCAGGCGATTATGGCGAACTCCGAAAAGAACGCCCGCCTTGCAAACAGGGAGGTTGAAAAGAATCTCTCAGCGATAAACGACGCACACGAATCACTCGGAAGTCTTAAAAAGAGCATTATTGAGACCTCTAACGGCTTTTTAAGCGAGATTGACGGGCTTATCGCCTCGCTTGACGAAACACGGGAGGCAGTTTCAGCCAACACTGCCGCCGACGCGGAGTATAAGAATCAATTTGACGAGGTTTACAGGACGCTTACAAAATGAAGGAATATAACGTTAACACAAAGGAATTAAAGGCGCTCTGCCCCGAGCTTAACGCGGGCGACAGGGTTATACTTTCGGGCACGGTATACACCTCGCGCGACGCGGCGCACAAGCGAATTTTTGAACTGCTCGAAAAAAACGAGCCGTTACCCTACGGTTTAAACGGCGCGGTTATATATTACGCAGGTCCCACCCCCACGCCCGAAAACGCGGCGATAGGCAGCTGCGGACCTACTACCTCTAAAAGAATGGACCCCTACACTCCCCGCCTTTTGGATTTGGGTGTTGCCGCCACTATCGGCAAGGGCGAGAGAAGTAAAGAGGTCTGTGAAGCCATAAAAAGAAACAAGTCGGTTTACCTTTGCGCCATAGGCGGCGCGGGCGCTCTGGCGGCGCTTAGTATTACCGAATGTGAGGTTATCGCCTTAAACGACCTCGGCTGTGAATCGGTAAAACGGCTTGAATTTAACAATTTCCCGCTTATAGTAGGCATCGACTGCAACGGCGGAAATATTTTTGAAAGATAAATTTTCACCCCGTTCCTTTCGGAACGGGGTGAAGCTTTACACCGCGGGAATTAAGAGCATTTTATTTTCAGGCAAACATTCCTCTGACAGCTCATTTATCTTCATAATTTCCTCAACACTTGCGTTGTAGTGCTTCGCAATATCCCAGACACATTCATTTTCCGCAGTAAAATATATCATCATCGCGCATTTTGAATTATGTCCGCGCGGCTTGCCGTTATCAATCTGAATATCCGTGACAAGCGGCAGGGTCTTACATTCATAAACCGCGGCGTTAATCGCAAGGTCTATTCTAAGCTCGACGGTGCTTGCGGCGGTTATGGTATACCCGCAGGAAGAAACTTCGATTTCGGGCGTACAGCGCAGATTTTCCATATCCTGCTTTAAAGCGTATTTGTATTCAAAATCAATCGGCTTTTCAAAATAGGCGGGCGTTCCGTTCTCGGCGGCGGTGATAATAC
>JBJEOD010000372.1:0-5764 GCA_051880535.1 Acutalibacteraceae bacterium
CGGTTTTATTTGCGGGAGTTATATATTTGTACGCGGTCTCTGTGGATTTGTTAACGCGCAAAACAGTCATGCTTGAACCGTCTGTATACTTAACGTCGACTAATAAGCTGGTAATATTGCTTGTGGCGTTATAAGCCTTAAAGGAAATCATATATTGTGTGTTTTCCCTGAATAAATTTCCCAACGGCAGACCGTCTGAATATTTAACAAGCAAGCTTACATTACCGAAATACCAGCCGTTTTCCAATGACATTCCGTCGTCTAAAAGCATCTGAGGATTAAAGAAATTTCTGTCTAAACAGCTTACATTAAAGGAGCTGAAATCGGTTATATCGGTACTTGTAAGCCGAATTATCAAATCATGCTCCGCCGGACTGACGTCTTTCACCGAAATTGTCTCTCCCGATACGGTGTTTTTGATTGATGAAGCAAAATTATTATGTAAATACTCTGTGCTCACCTCGCCTGCGTCGCCCTTCTCGCCTTTAAGGGCGGCTAATTGCTCAGGCGTGAAATCGGCATAGGTGAAGGGGTCGCCCTTTTCGCCTTTATCGCCTTTTACTCCCTGAACGCCCTGCAACCCTTGCTCGCCTTTGTCGCCCTTTTCACCCTTATCGCCCTTTTCGCCCTGCGGCCCTGTGTCGCCCTTCTCTCCGTTGAAGGCTCCGCTGTCCGCGTCGTCGCGTACCGACTGAGCTATCTGCTTTGCTGTGCCGGCAAGGTTTATAAGCTGCTCATATTCGGTGGGAGTAGGCTCCGAAGGCACGCCGCCCTCGCCGTAGCCGCTTTTGGTTACAATCACCGGAACCTCCGAAGCGGTCGCTCTGCTGTCGCCCGAAACCCCGAAAACCGATACCGTAAACTGCGGGGCTTTTATTACCTCAAAGGGCACATAGCATTCGTCCTCGCCCGTGCATAAACTGCTGTCGCCGTTAAGCACCACGCTTATTACCGTTTCGCCGTTTCTGAAGACCGCGGTTTTGGCAAATCCCCGCCAGCTTTCGGGAAAATGAAAGCTTATTTTTTCAAATAAAACGCTGTCGGCAATGGTGTTATTGTATACAATAATCTGACCGTTTTCAAATACATCTGCTTTTATCATAACTTATTCCTCCAAAATTAATTGTATATCAAAGCAGGCGCCCTCCTCCTTTCGCGCCGAGTTTTTTTGATACCGTAATTAAGAAAGAAATATTTTTAAAATTTGTAAACCTGTTATTTCTTGAAAGTATTCGGTCAGAATATTTCAGCCGATGGGTAATTGCTATGAATTGTTGACAACCGATATAATTTATAGTATAATATAACTATAATAAATAGTAATAATCCACCGCGAGTTATAATGAATTTTGCTTTGAAACAGGTGTTGTAATGGAGCATTTTAATTTCAGAGAAAATCTCGAGCTGATGATAAAGGACGAAATATACAGGGAAATCACCTTTGAAGATTTTATTGCCGCGATCGCCGCGAATTTAGACCGCGATTTTGAGGATTTGAGAGGTTTCAGAGAGGCGGTTTTGCTCTCAACCGCGGAAATTATACAAAGCAAGGAGGAATTATCCGACGAGGAAATGAAAAAAATGCTGACCGTCGTGCTGGTGCGGGTCGCAACTATGACCGACGCGGATTTTGAAAAGTACATAATCGAGGCGGAGAATCAGGCGGCGGGCTCAGAGCCTTAAGGCAATAATAAAAGGTTCTATTCTAAATATTGGGGTTCTGTGAGATTTTGCCTCCCTTGCCTAAAGGGAGGGGGACCGCCGAATGGCGGTGGAGGGATACATTTTGGTTTTTGCGGACCTAAATATCCCCCAGTCACGGCTTCGCCGCGACAGCCCCCTTTAGGCAAGGGGGCCAGAAACACCCCAACATTCGCAATAGAACCTAATAAAAAATACTCCCCGCCAAGGCGGAGAGCAGATAAAGAAGTGCGCAAGACCTGACGTTTTTTACGACGCGCGGGATTCGGTTAATATGTATTTAACCCCTATATCGTCGAGCGCCTCCTTCCAGGTACTTATGTCAAAGCTGTTTTCACACAGTAAAACGGCGATGCTTTTAGCGTAGGCAAAGCCTATGCCCGGCAAAAAGCAGCTTTCGGTATATATTCGGTCGGGTGTGGATCCCTTAAGGCTGATTACAGAATCACCGCCCTTGTCAAGCACGGAGTAGGTTAACGTTTTTTCGTTCTGCAGGTTTTCAAGCTTACTGAAATGACGCGACAGCTCGTATGTTTTCTTTTCCGACATAAATTAAGCTCCTTTGTGTTTTTATAAATTTTTTCGTGCTTCTGTTATATATTTTAACGCGAAAAACTGAGCTTGTCAGGATATTTGAGTGATATTTTTTAAAAAAATTCAGGTAATACAATTTTTACCGTTATAAACCTTAAAAAAAGCGAATAAATTTTTACCCGTTTCGGCGAAAAAGAGCGACCGTCGCCGCGGCTTCGGCTTTGGGTTTTCGGGTGGAAGAATTTTATCCGTTTTCTTAATTTTTACAGGCGAAATATTTTACTCCTTTTTCGGCGAAAACAGGGTAAAATATTTCTTATGGATTTTCCGATGAAAAGAGAGGTACAATTTTTATGAATGACGGCGAACGAAGAGTGGATCAGGCAATTCGCTTTTCAAAAATCTGGTGGAAATCACGCGCCGACGCGGAAAAATCACAGGAATATATGGCTTTGGGTCTCGGGGTTTCAAAGAAAACCATTCAAAACTGGGAAAAGGGAATCGCCTCCCCTAATCTGTATCAGGGAATCGAGTGGTTTCAGCTTCTGGGGCTTAATCCCATACACTACTATCTTGAATTTTTGTATCCCTGGATTTTTAACGGGGATGGAAACGACGAGGAGGATAAGACCTTAGAGGAGGCGCTGATTTCTCTGATTAAAAATTCTTCAACCCTTGAGAAAAAACAGCTGTTGTTTCTTATTTCGGGGAATCACGGAAGCTCGTGGTATGCATTACTGCAGCTTTTTACCGCCCATTGCCATACGAGTATGCAGTCAAGGGCGGCGACTGCGCGCCTTATTTTAGATAATTATGAGATTGAAAACAAAAACAGCAAGCTGGTCTGCCCTGACGACATAAAGCCCGATATGAGCATTTTAAATCAGGCGATTTCCAAGGGCAAAATGGCGGCAATGAAAAACGATAAGGGCTATGTCACCCCTTCGGGCGAGGAAACCTGAGATTAAAATATATTATCCCTTAAAGACTGCTTTTCTGAATATAAACATCAATGAGCATATCTGTCATCCTTTGGAGACGGGTATGCTCATTGGTTTTAAATAACAGCCTGATATTTTGAAATGAAGGTGTCGGTTTCCTCCTGCGGCAGTACGCGGGAATAATAATAGCCCTGAATAAAATCACATTCCGCGTTTTTGGAATTGTTATTTTCCTTTTCGGTCTCCACACCCTCGCAAAGCACCTTTATTCCCAAATCGTGCGCCAGCTTTGTAATACCCCGCAAAAGAGCGTTCCCGCGCGGCGTTACGGATTTTGCCACGATATGACGGTCTATTTTAATAATATCGATGGGATAATCGCACAAATCGCTGAAGGAAGAATATCCGCTGCCTAAATCGTCAAGCGCGATTTTAAAGCCCGCTTTTTTGCAGGCTAAAATATTCTGATACGCGGTCGCCTTGTCATCTGCCAGGGAATCCTCTGTAAACTCTATTACAAGCTTATCCCTGTCAAAGGAATATTTATCCGACGTTTCCTTTATCTGCTTAAGAAAATCGCCTTCGGAAACCGTCACTCTTGTAAAATTACAGGAAATCCAAAGGTCTCTTTTATCTGTTTTCGACCATTCCTCCAGCTGTCGGCACACCTGTTCAAAAATGCAAAAATCAAGCCGCTTGATAACCCCCGAGGTATGCATAGCCTCTATATAGCGGGAGGGCGAAAGTATACCTTCTTCGGTGTTCTGCCAGCGGGAAAGCGCCTCGGCACCCGTTATTCTGCCGCTTTTCGCGTCAACAATAAACTGCATATACAGCTTGAACTCATTATTTTTAATTGCGTCGGCAAGCTTTCTTTGCAGCCTTGCCTTTGAAGCCTCCTCGCTGAGCAGCTTATCGTCGGCAAAGGCGTAAGGCAGCTTGTTGTTCTCAGCATAATTACAGCCCTGACGGGAATTTAACAAAACAGTTTCAAAGGGCATATTAGCCTCGGTCATATGAAAAATGCCCGCCTTGAAGATAGCGCGGTATTCCTTCGCGAATTTTTCGTCGCAGTCATTCAGCTTGTCAATCAGCTCGCCGATTCTGGCACCCGCCGTCCCCTCTGAGGGAGCCTGAAAGGCGTAAAGAAAAACGCCGTCGCTTATCCGCGCGGTAAAGTCAAGCTCGCCCGCAAGGGAGGCCAGTGTGTTTGCGGCAAACCGCTGAATTTCCTCAGCCTCTGCCGTTCCGAAATACTTTTCCGCCTTCTGCGCGTCGAAGGAAAGGTAGGCAATGTAATACAGGCTATAAGAGACGGGGGTAATAATATGCTTCATAGTCTGCTCAAAGTATTTAGCGTTTCCAATCCCCGTAAGGGGGTCGGTAAGCACATTCCGCAAATTCTTTTTTGCCTTGATTTTACGCCTGATATTCAAAAACACCAGAACGGCGATGATAATAAGCAGTAGGGCTGTTACCGCAATGAACCCGCGCACCGATACGTTTTTTCGGGGCTGTACCGAGGATTTAAGAGCAAGGGCTAAAAGCTCGCTGTCGGGTATCTTTTCAAGCGCCTCCTTAACAGAGGCGACGAGGGCGCTGTCGGCAATATCGGTGAAGCCGATACAGACCTCCGCCGTCTCACCCTCCTTTTCAAAGGAGGTCAGCAGTACCTCGCTGTTAAGCTCCTCAATCTTTCCCTTAATATGGGCCGATATTATTTCCGCCTGCCTGTTTTTGGCAAGGCGGTTTTGTTCGTTTTCGCTCCCGCTGCGGATATATGTGAAATCGACTCCCGTGCTTTGGGAAATTTCCGCATACAAATCGGGCAGAATACCCATATAGCTCTTTGTTTCCGAATCATAGTATTCTATCGGGAACATATCGGGATTCCCTGCAATATAAACCGTTTTCCCGCCCGTGGGTTCGGCTGTGTATTCCACTAAGGCGGATACACTGAGCGCGGAGCAGATTAAAATAAGGCAAGCCGTAATTACCGCGGTTGTTTTTTTAACCATACCTAAGCTTCCTCAAATTCCTTCGCTATATCGGTCGCCCGCTCATAATACTCGGCTAATTTACTGTCGGTATCGGCGGTAAAGACGGAAAGCTCGCTCCTGAGCTTATCAATCGAGGCGGCATAGAGCGCCAGTCTTTCGGATTGCTCCTTATGAAGCCTTTGGTTTTCGGCGACAAGCCGTTCGTTTTCATCCGCGGCTTTTTGCTTTAAAGAGGCGGAGTATTGCTGAGCCTCAAGCAGGGCGTTTGCAATGTCGCCGTGGGCTTTTTTGTACTCAAACAGCTCTTTTTCCGCGGCGTCAAGCTTAGCCTTAAGCTCCTCCTTTTCTTTTTTATGCTCCTTTTCCAGCTCTAAAAGCTGACGGCTGAACTCCGCGTTTATCGAGGAGATATACTCGCATACGCTTGTTTTTGAATAACCGAAAAAGGCGCTTTTAATTATTCCCTTATCCATAGTAAAGTACTCCTTTATTGAATATTGATTTTTTTGCGTTCAATTCTGCCCCAGTTGAGCTTTTTCTTTTTATAGCCCACAAACGCCGTTGCCCGCACAAATGCCAGCACAAAAC
>JBJEOD010000373.1:0-5754 GCA_051880535.1 Acutalibacteraceae bacterium
CAACGTGGAGCATTTACGGGCTTGGTTTCGCGAATGCCCCGCAATTAATGCGGAATACCGTTTCGGTATAGATTATATCGCAAAAGAGCCAACAGAATATGCGATATACGCCGTACCCTCAACAATAAATTATCGCGAGAATGTTTTAGGCGAAGAAATTCCTACGGATATTCAGACGCTTAATTTCATTTTTGCCTCCAAAGAGCCATACGGCGCCGACTCTGCACAAAATGCGGATAACCTTGCTTTTTATGACGCAGTTATAGCTTGGATAATAGAGCAGAATTCGTTGCGAAATTATCCGACCATAAATAACGGCAAAGTAAAATCAATAGTTCCAACTCTCACCGCATACCCCGCAGAGGTAGGGGCGGACTCCGCTAAATACCAAATACAGCTTAAGCTTACCTATAAGCGCACTAATTCGCGATAAAAAGGAGGGGGTATGAATGTATGACGGTTACAGCTGATAACGGCATACTCAATATACCTTTTGGCAAAATCGAAAACGGTGCTTTAATTCTGCGTAACGGCAGCACAGCATCTTTCGATATTTCAAACGGAGCATTATTTATACTCGAAAGGAGATCTATTATGAAACAGGATCGTAACAGATTAATGTACTTTGCCTCATTCGACGGTACGGCGTGGGAAGTTCTCGGCAGAGATAACGACGACCTCTCAAAGGAGCTTAACCCTGACACCGAAACCTCAAAGAATGTATTAGGCGAGGCTACTTTTAAGCATAACGGATATGAACCCGAGGTATCGGTTGACCCGTATTATGCTGACACCGAATCAACCTTGTACGAAAAGTTATGTACTGCTGCAATACAGGAAAAGTACGGCGACGAGGACATCAAGGGTTATTTCATTGAGGTAATTTTTGACAAGGTTGATACCGCGGCAGGAACAATGTCAGGTACAGGCTATAAGCGCGACGCTTATATTGTACCGCAGTCAACGGGCGGTGACACCTCAGGTCTTGGTATTCCGTTTACCGTCAACCCTGTAGGCGCTATGACCGCGGTAAATGTGGTCTATACCATAGCTACACGTGATGTTAAAGTTACACCCGCATCTTAAGTGAAATTATGATACCTGCACCTTTTCGAATAAGGTGCAGGTATTCAGTTTAAATGGAGGTAAATATGTTAAAGAATGAGCCTAAAAAGGCATTAAGCGTAATCGTTGATGACGGCACACAGAAAATACCTGTTGTAAATAAATTCGGTAAGCTGATTTGTAATATCTACATACGGCCTACCGATTTTTCAATCCTTGACAGATACGACAAATTTGTTAAGGATTTCAACACAATTATTGCCCCGCTCTCAGGAATGGATATAGACCGCGAGGGCAACGCGAAATTCGAAAACGACTGGGAGATTATTAAATCAGTCGAGGCGGAAATTAAAAACCGCTTTAATGAGCTTTTCGATATGGACGAAGCTGACGAGATTTTCAAGACACGCAGCGCGTTTTCCTCTATCGGCGGCGAGTTCTTTTGCACAAAGGTATTAATGGCAATCGGAAATGTGATTGCGTCAGCAATTAATACGGAGTCTGAAAAAGCCTTGAAAAAGGCTAACAAGTACATAACACCGCCTACGGAGGGTGATGTAGATGCTGGGGTATTTACCGAAAGCAATTGAAATTAACGGCAAAAAATACAAAATCCGTACTGATTATCGCGATATACTGCGAATAATTCTCGCATTTAACGACGATGAAATGACGGACAGGGAAAAAGTTTATGTATGTCTGAAACAAATTTATTATGATTTGGAGGACATACCCTCGGAGTGCTTAGAAGAAGCTTATAGAGCGGCTGTCGCTTTTATTGATTGCAATATGGAACCGGATAAAAAATCCAAACCGCGTTTAATCAATTGGAAGAAAGACGAGCCGCTTATTTTCCCTGCAATAAACAAAGTTGCAGGATTTGAGGTCCGCGCAGTTGAATATATGCACTGGTGGACTTTTATAGGATATTTTCAGGGCATAGATGCTAATGACACATGGGGATTTATACTCGGTATCAGGCAAAAAAGAGCGCGCGGAAAAAAGCTCGAAAAGCACGAGCAAGCTTTTTTTAGTGCAAATACCTCATTGTGTATGGTGGATAAGCCTAAAGATATTCGCGCCAAAACGGATAAAGCCATTATGGATATATATAATTCGCTGAAAGAAAAAGGGGGCGGTAATTAATGGCTGATAATAATGACGGTTCGATTATCATTGATACCGAACTCGATAACGAGGGCTTTGAAAAAGGCTCGGACAAGCTGTTGAGCGCCATAAAAGATTTAGGTAATGCCGTAGATAATCTCGGCGACAATATGATGAATTCTTTCGGCAAAATTACACCTTTATTATCAAGTATAGCGTCCTCAGCGGCAGCGGTCAATGCAAAACTTGAAAATTCTGCTACACAGGCGGCACAGGTTAATGAACAGGTTGTAAATACCGAACGGCAGATAACCGACGCCGCACAGCAAGCTGCACAGGCTGTTGAACAACAGGCAAATGCTGAACAGCACACCGCGACTACCGTACAGCAGACAACAGCCGCGGTACAGCAGCAAACAAGCGGTATTTTAGAGCTTTCCAATCAGACAGAAACGGCTACCACAAGTATGTCCGCACTTGAAAAAGAGGTTAGTTCTCTGTCAACCTCTATGCAGTCAATATCCTCAAGCGCGGAAATGGGATTTGCAAACGGTAAGGCGGTACTTACCTTTGACTCCAAGCTTTCCGAAATGGAGAATAAGATTGCAGAAGCGCGCACAAAGCTTGAGGAATTCGGGAATACAAAAATCCCCACAGAGGATTATATATGGATTCAAGACGCCATACAAAAGACCGAAACGCAGTTAGACAAGCTGATTGACCGTCAATCGAAAATGCAGGCTTTAGGCGTTAAAGAAAGTTCTCAATCATGGAAACAGCTTACTTATGATATATCGCTGACAGAACAAATGCTACAGACCTATAAACAGGATTTGGCGGCGCTTGAAAATTCCGACAAAGCATTTGTTATGGGTTCTAATACCTCGCAATATGCGCAAATGGAACAAAGCCTCGCGCGTACAACCGAAACTCTTAATCGTAATAAGGCTCTTATAGACCAAGAAGCACTTGCGCAGGCACGGTTAAATGTTCAGGTTGCACAAGAGGCTTTACTTAATGCCCGGACATCAGCGGAGCGCCAAAAAGCGTTGAGCGAGCTGCAAGCCGCGCTATCCCATTTACGCGGTCTTGCTGATTCAATGGCTACCCCAAGCAGTCAGCCGCAGCCCCCTGCGCGCAGCACAGTTAATGGGTGGGCGGCTTTCGGCGCGGTATTACGGCAGGTAGGCAGTGCAGCTGTACGCGTTGTAGGCTCATTAGGTCGAATGGCGTTTAATACTTTGGCAAACGGTATCAAAAGCGCCACAACTCGGCTCAAAGGGTTTGCACGTCAGGCTACACAGACGAACGCCATAACCTCAAAAATGGCGAAAACGCTCACAGGCTTAAAGCGCTTGCTCATAGCCCGCGTTAAAAATATGCTTATCAGCTCTATAATGGAAAGCATAAAAACTGGAATACAAGCGCTTGCTAAGTTTTCTGCCGCCTTTGACGATGCTATATCGAATATAAAGAACCGTTCGAAAGAAATAGGTGCGAATTTTGCGGTTTCCTTAAGCGGAGTTATACAATCTCTTGAGCCGCTTATTACTGCGATTTTGGACGCTATTTCAAGGGCGATAACATATTTCAATGCGTTTCTTGCTATGCTCGGTGGGAAATCTACTGTTACGGTAGCAAAAAAGCAAACAGACTCTTACGCAAAATCGCTTGATAAAGCCTCGGATTCCGCGGAGGAACTAAAACAACAGGTTTACGGATTTGACGAACTTAACAAACGCAGTTCAAACAAAAGCAGCGGTTCGGGTGCCTCGGACAATTTATTTGAAGAGGTTCCTATTGAAAGCATTTTACCCGATTCTATTAAAACGATTTTTGACAAGCTCAAAGACGATATACAAAATAAGAATTGGGCAGACATAGGTTTAACTATAGCCTCCGGTATTAATAATGCCATAAAAGCAATCGACGATTGGATAAATAATGCCCTCCGCCCTAAAGGAGTAGAATGGGCTGAAAATATTGCAAGCATATTAAACGGGCTAACCGCAGGTGTTGATTGGGGCGCATTGGGGGCTACTCTTGCAGACGGTTTCAATGCTGTATTTGATATAGCAAATACTTTTCTTTCTAACTATGACTTTTTTGCATTAGGCAGCGGTCTTGGTAATGCAATAATGTCTTGGATAAAAGGCATTGATTGGGCGTTAGTCGGTGAAACATTCGCAAATGCGTGGAATGCGCTTATAAACTTTATATATGGCATAGTAAGCGAATTTGACGGAGCAACCGTAGGAGAGAAATTAGCGCTTTTCGTAAACAGTTTTTCTGAAAAACTGAATTTAGAAAACGCCGCAAAAATGGTATCAAAAGGTCTGAACGAGATAGGATATGCCATAAACTCATTTCTTAAGAATACGGATTTTGACAAAATCGGAGCAGATATAGGAAAATCAATACAAAGTATTTTTGACTCGGTAGATTTTGAAACCGCAGGCGAAAATATAGGCTTAGGAATCAACAGCATAATTACTCTGATTACTGAAATTGATAAACAAATTAATTTCGGTAATGCCGGTATGAAATTAGCAGCGGGCGTAAACACAGCATTCAGCACTATTAAATGGTCTGAAATGGGTTCAATGTTAATCAACGGATTTAATGACGCCGTGGCTTTTCTATCAGAGTTTATAGGTAATATCAACTGGCAAAATGTTGGCGCGGGCATAATGACCTCAATTAAAACTGCGCTCATAGGTGACGGCGAGGGAAACGGTGGCATTGACTGGGCGGAGTTAGGACAATTATTATATAATACTTTAGACGGAGCCATTAGGTTTGCTTTTGGACTGCTTACAAGCGTAGATTGGGCGGAAACGATTCAGGGGCTTTTAGGAGGAATCGGTGAAGCTCTTGCAAATGCAGATTTAGCAGGAATATTAGTCGATTTGACGGGGCTTTTAGCATCGGTAGTAGCTGAAATACCGAGTATTCTTGCCGGACTCATAGGCGGCATTGCCGACTTGTTAGCAGGTTTATTCAAATCAATAGGCTGGGACGGTATTGCGGGATTTTTCGAGGGCATAGGTGACGCATTAGCAAATGTCGGTAATTGGCTGAAAGAAAATGTAGTAGACCCTGTTGTTAATTCTGTAAAACAGCTATTCGGTATCCATTCTCCGTCAACTGTATTTGAGGAAATAGGCGATTTTGTTATTCAGGGTTTATTCAACGGAATTTCTGACGCTTGGAAATCAATAACAGAATTTTTCGACTCCGCAATATCAGGTCTTTGCGACTTTTTTGAAACCGGTTGGGAAACTATAACTACAGGAGTTTCAGACGCTTGGAACGGCATCACTAAAACTGTTTCAGAAACATGGGACTCTATTTCAAAGACCGTATCGGACGGTGTTGAGTCTTTTGCGAAGAACTGGGAAACGGGTTGGAATAATATAACGGATTTCGCAAAAGACACATGGGACAGTATATCTAAAACCGCCTCTGACACATGGAATAGCATATCAAAAGGTGTTTCTGACGGAGTTAAAGGTTTTGCTAAAAACTGGGAAACCGGTTGGAACAACATAACGAAATTTGCAAAAGACACTTGGGATAATA
>JBJEOD010000374.1:0-5748 GCA_051880535.1 Acutalibacteraceae bacterium
AGCAGAGTTTGCAGCCTTTGGGATGCAAGCCCGCTTTCAAACTCGTCAAGCGAGGCAGAGATTTCCTCCACAAGGGACAAATCCCCCTCCTCGTCCCCCATTTCGATTAAAACGAGCAAATCGTCATAGGTCGAGCAGAGCCTTTCATAGGTCTCCACCGTGTTTTTAAGCTTGCCCGTCCTTTGCAGAATCTTCTGCGAATTTTCCGTATCATCCCAAAAGCCCGGTGCGGCGGCTTTAAGCTCCAGCTCGTCAATTTCCTTTTTCAGTCTGTCGTAGCCTATCGCATCCTTTAAGTCCCGAAGCTCTGTTTCGTTTCCTTCAAGACGAAGCTTTAACTGCTCAAATTCAAGCATTGTTTTCCTCCAATATTACACAGATTTCAGCGCAAATGCGCACCAGTTGTCCCTGTACCGCTTTTCGGTAACTGCAAAGCCATACCTTTGAGCGGCGGCAAGCAGGTCGTTTTCCCTTAAATCAATTATGCCCGAAACTATCAGTACGCCGTCCTCTTTCATATAGGATTTTACGCTTTCAAGCAATCTTATAACCACGTCCGCCACAATATTCGCACAGACAAGGGAGTATTTACCCGTCACCTTTTCGGCAAGGTCGCCTATAATAAACTCGGTTTTATCGGTAACGCCGTTAATCTCGGCATTTTCACGCGCAGTTTTGACAGATTGGGCGTCAATATCTACTCCGACCGCCTTTTCAGCCCCCAACAGCACCGAGGCGACCGCCAAAATTCCGCTGCCGCAGCCTATATCAAGCATTTCGGTATTACAGTCAACATAATTTTGCAGCATATCAAGGCAAAGCGAGGTGGTCGCGTGGGTTCCCGTGCCGAATGCCGCGCCCGGGTCTATATGCAAAATGGTGCGGTTATCCTTATTGTCGTACCTTTCCCAGCTCGGCACAACGGCTAATTTTTCTCCGATTTCGGTCGCGTGGAAATACTTTTTCCAGTTCTCGTTCCAGTCGGAATCGTTAATGCCCACCGAGTTAACCTCATACCCTATGCCTGCGGCGGAAAGCCGCTCCTTTAAAAACTCCAGCGCTTCGGCGGCGTTATCGCACTCCGAGATGTAGATATGAATTATCGAGGTATCCCTGTCCTTAGCGACTAACTCCTCGTCAATCAAATCAATGTGCGCGATTTCCTCCGCTCCCTTTTCAAGGTCGGAATAATCCTCAATGTAAATTCCGTAGGGTACGGTCATATTGGCTATCGCCGCCGCGGCGTCGGTGTCCTCCTGACGGACGGCAACCGTAATTTCAGTCCAGTTCATACATTCACTCCGTAAATTATTGATTTAAAAAGCTCAAAATATAACTAAAGCATTAAACAGCTTATTACAGGCAATTTGCCGTTTGTCGGTCATAACAACTCCCCTTTACATAAATTTATTATAGCATTTCCCCTTGCACTTTTCAAGCTATAATAAAAACTCGGGAAGATTTTGAATTGTATCCTGTGATTGCACAGGGGACGGTTCTTTGTGTTGTTCTTTTCGCTTGTGTTGCACAGGGGACGGTTCTGTGTGCTTTCCTTTGCGCTCGTGAGAATTCCTTACTATTCCGATACTGACACCCGTCAGCCGACTTATTTGCCTAATCGACAAACCGTTTTCTCTAAATCTTCCAAGACACCTATCCCTTGTCTTAACATCCAGAGCCTGAAACTCCGCAATACTCTTACATTTTGAATATTTCTCAATGATTCTCCGTGCCTGCTCATCCGTAACCTTTACAATAGGCTTGCTTTCGATATCCAAACATTTATCCAATGAATTTTGATTATTGAAAGCAATAAAATCTTCTTTCAACACCATATCAAAAACAAAATCGCAATCCACAATGTCCGGCACATCTGTAAACTCGTTATAACTGCTGTATTCGTAATCGAGATTGTCTGAAATTCCAGCTTTTATCGGATTTTGATGTATGTATCGGATAACCGTCAAGAAATAAGCATCATCCTCGACCGGCTCGCTTTTAAATCTATCCTGAAACAAATGCCCTGCACGCCGGTACTTGATGTTATACCAGTAAACAAAACGGGTGGCAATTCTTTTCATCACTTGCTCAATCGGTTCTTTATCCTCTTGAATCAGCAAATGGATATGATTACCCATAAGGCAATAGGCGAATATTTTAAACTCGCTTATCGCCTTACAGTCCTTTAGAATCTTTAAAAATTTTCCGTAATCTTCGCTGTCCTCGAAAATTTGCTGTTGATTGATTCCTCGGAAAATTACGTGATATATTCCGGTTTCACTCTTTTTTCTTGCTTTCCTCGGCATTTTAATCACCCGTAAAAAGTATAACACAAAACTAAAGTCTTGTCAACACGAAGAACCGTCCCCTGTGTTAAACTATTGTCAACACGAAGAACCGTCCCCTGTGTTAAACTAAAAAGGACATTACCGTTTTCGGCAATGTCCTTTTTATTGTGCTGTTCTGTTTAAATTACGCGAACGCGGATTACGCCGTCTATTGCGCCGATTTTCTCCGCAACCGCCGAAACGTCCGCCGCGCCTATGTCAAGCATAGTGTAGGCGTAGTCGCCGCGGGATTTGTTTAAAAGGTTTTCAATGTTAACATTGTCGCCCGCGAAAATTCCCGTAATCGCTGTGAGCATATTCGGGATATTCTTGTGGATAACGCAGACACGGTTTTCACCGCTTCTGGGCATTGTGATTTCGGGAAGATTTACCGAGTTTACGATATTTCCGTTCTCAATATAATCGATAAGCTCCTTAGCCGCCATTCCCGCGCAGTTGTCCTCGGATTCGGGGGTAGACGCGCCCAAGTGCGGAATTGCGATAACGCCGTCAACGCCCAAAATATCGTCGGACGGGAAGTCGGTAACATAAGCGGCAACCTTGCCCGATTCAAGCGCCGCTTTAAGGTCGTCGTTGTTTACAAGACCGCCGCGGGCAAAGTTGAGTATGCGCACGCCGTCCTTCATTTTAGCGATAGAGTCGCCGTTTATAAGGTTCTTAGTGCTGTCGGTAAGCGGAACGTGAACCGTGATATAATCGCATTTTTCAAAAATTTCGTTTATATCGAAGATATGCACGGCGTTGTGGGTAAGGTTCCACGCCGATTTAACCGAGAGGTACGGGTCGTAGCCGTAAACCTTCATACCAAGGGCATTAGCCGCGTTGGCAACCATAACGCCGATTGCGCCCAGTCCTATAACGCCGACCGACTTGCCCTTAATCTCGGGTCCTGCAAAGGCGCTTTTGCCCTTTTCGACCATCTTGCCGACCTCTGCACCGTTACCCTTTAGGGTTTTAGCCCATTCAATACCCGAAATCACGCGGCGGGAGCTGATAAGCATACCCGCGATAACAAGCTCCTTAACCGCATTGGCGTTAGCACCCGGGGTGTTGAAGACAACGATACCCTGCTCAGAGCAGCGGTCAATCGGAATATTGTTTGTACCCGCACCCGCACGTGCAATTGCCTTTAAGCTTTCGGGGAACTCGGTTTCGTGAAGAGATGCCGAACGTACAATCGCGCCGTCCGCGTTCTCAACCTCGTCACCCACGGTGTACTTATCGTCAAAAACCTCTAAGCCTGTTTTGGAAATTTTATTGTAGGTTTTAATCTTATACATTACGCGTTTTCCTCCTCAAACTTCTTCATAAACTCAACTAAGCTTTCAACGCCCTCAACAGGCATAGCATTGTAGATAGAAGCTCTCATACCGCCGACCGAGCGGTGACCCTTGATGTTTACAAAGCCCGCCTTTTTAGCCTCGGCAACAAACTTAGCGTCAAGCTCTTCACTGCCAGTAACAAACGGAACATTCATTAAGGAGCGATCCTCGGGAACAACAGTACCCTTAAACAGCTTGCTTGAATCGAGGAAATCGTAAAGAATCTTAGCCTTTTTCTCGTTAACCTTCTTCATTTCGTCAAGTCCGCCCATCTTCTTTATCCACTTGAAGGTGAGACCCGCGATATAAATTGCATAGCAGGGCGGGGTGTTGAACATAGAGCCATTATCCGCGTGTGTGGCGTAGTTAAGCATTGTAGGAGTAATGTCCATAGCCTTGCCGATTAAATCCTTGCGGATAATAACGATTGTAACGCCCGCGGGAGCGACATTCTTCTGCGCACCTGCGTAAAGCACACCGAACTTAGTAACGTCGATAGGCTCGGACAAAATGCAGCTTGAAATATCCGCAACCAGCGGAACGTCGCCTGTGTCGGGCAGCTCGTGATACTTTGTGCCGTAAATTGTGTTGTTCATACAAATGTGAACATAATCCGCCTCGGGGTCAAAGTCCTCCCTCTTGGTCTTGGGGATATAGGAATAGGTCTTGTCCGCAGAGGAAGCAACCGCTCTCGCCTTTCCGTAGCGCGCCGCCTCCTTATAAGCCTTGTTAGCCCACTGACCCGTGATGATATAATCCGCCTTGCCGTTTTTGGTCATAAGGTTAAGGGGCACCATTGCGAACTGGGTGGACGCGCCGCCCTGTAAGAAAAGCACCTCGTAATCGTCGGGGATATTCATTATCTCGCGAAGATCCGCAACTGTTTGGTCGAATATCGCCTGATATTCCTTTGAACGGTGGGACATTTCCATTACCGACTGTCCCGTTTCACCGTACTCCAACATCTCGGCGGCGGCGGTCTTTAAAACCTCCTCGGGAAGCATTGACGGTCCCGCGCTGAAATTATAAACTCTTGCCATTGTTTTTACCCTCCATATTATATAATCAGGAATAGTCCGCTCCTGATATGCGTGATGTATACCATTATATTCCCTTTGCTCTCTTTTGTCAATAGGATTGTTAAAATGTTGTCAATATTTTTTCGATTTTAAAAATTTGAGGAAAAAGATTGTTATTTTTTTAACATTATGAAATAAGAAACGCCTTTACGGAACACCGGAAGTAAGCCTCCGCCGTACATTCAATTATTCATTAAAAAGCTTTTCTTGCGGGTCTGCTATGACAACTCCTCTGTTCTTTTGGCAAACTGAAACGCGATTTTTGCGCCCGTAATAAGCCCAATTTCAAAATAAACCTCTCGGTATACGTTTGTCTGTCTGTAATAATAGCCCGCAATCTCGTCGTATTCATTAATATTGTGATACCGCTCCCCAAAAAAGGCGGAAATCTTGCTGTCCGCCTCCTTTAGCCTTTCGGCATAGGTCTTTTCGCTCGGCTCATCAAAGCACTCCCCACCGTGAAATAAAAACTCCTCTAAGCAGTTAAGATTTGCACGGTTAAGAATATTATTAAATTCCATTTTTCTGCTCCTTTCTGATTTTTCTTGTTCTATTATAAATGGTTTGGGCATTATTGGCCACCTTGCCTAAAGGGTGACTCCCCACAGTGTGGGGAGATGTCACAAAGTGACAGAGGGGACCGCCGCCGTCAGCGGCTGTCGCGGCGTAGCCGTGACTGGGGGATACTTAAGTTTTCAGAAACCCGAATGTATCCCTCCACCGCCGTTCGGCGGTCCCCCTCCCTTTAGGCAAGGGAGGCTTTTATTTAAACTTCTGTTCACAAAAAATTTACACCTCCTATTTTAACGTTTAAATTCCAATTAATACGTTTTATAACGTATATTATATGATTATAAACGTCGAATGTCAAGTGTAAAATTTGCCTATTGCCAAATTTATTTGCTTTTTGTTTGCAATTATACGCTGAAAAACGTATAATTGAGTAGAGATGAGCAAAACGTGGTGAAAAAATCGGAAAAGCAGAGCAAGTAAAGTGCA
>JBJEOD010000375.1:0-5743 GCA_051880535.1 Acutalibacteraceae bacterium
TTTACACCCGATCAGGTTACAAACGGAGACGGTGCAGACTGGGGACTTCCCAGCGGTCATAAAACTTTAATTGACATAGACGGTAAGAAATATGTAAAGGTTGAAACATCAACCGGAGGCCGTGTTATTTTCCCGGCACTGGATTTCAGTAACCGCGATTGGACGGGAATCAAGTACATTGATATGGAGATAATTAATAATTCTTCATCACCGATAAATATGTTCCCGTATATATTTGTAGACGATTCCACGCCGTTCTGCCTGAGCGCCGGCAATTCGGTACAGCTGATTGTCGGAGAAAATGTTAAGAACCAGGTTCTTACAAGCATTTATGTTTCTATTCCGGAGAATTTCAGCGGAGTGCTTAGAATACCGGTCGATGACAGCGGATCACAGTATATTCACTTATGGGGAACCGAGGCATTTGATATTACAAAAATGTCAAATGTATGCTTTGAGCTTGCCGAAGGCGGAGATATTTCCTTTGGAAATGTAACGCTGAGATATGCGGTTGAAGAAGATAAGGAGGAAGAAGAAAAAGATACATCTAAAAAGATAGTATTTGACCCTGAGGAGTACAGTGCCGAACAGATAGCAGACGGAAACAATATAGATTGGGGTCTTCCTAACGGCGGCAAAAAGGAACACAGCAAAATAGGTGACAAAACCTATATAAAGATTATGTCTGTTGATGCAGGAAAGGCGGTTTTCCCGAGCTTTGCTGTAGCAAATTATGACTGGAGCGGGTCAAAGGCGCTGGATATTGAAGTTGCAAATACGTCTGATGTACCTCAAAAGCTTGCGCCGTACTATTTTATCAACGAAACAACTCCTATGGTGCAGAAACCGCTTGTGACAGTGACGCTTATCTGGGAGGACGGTTCAAGCATAAAGCAGACCACCAGAGAAAATTACATTGTAATACCGGCGCGCTTTAAAGGTTCGGTAAGGCTTGATGTTAAGGAAGACGGCAGCGATACCGTTCCGCTTTGGGGTGAGCCGTATTTCGATATTAAAAAGATTACCAGAATTTGCTTTACGGTGCCGAAACAGACGACGGTTTATGTCGGTAAAATGATTCTTTATTATGATGTTCCCGCTGTAAATGTAAATGCCGGACGTGCAACATGCATAGCGGCACAGACGCCTGATGATATAAGCGAGTGCGTAAATACCGTTTGGGGCATACTTACCGGCGAAATGAAGGCGGTTGTCAAAGGCGGAAAGGATTATATTAAAATAAAAGTTAATAATATCCGCGGCGGTGAGGCGCCTTCAAAAGCTGTATTCCAGCCGTTTGACAGCTCAATACAGAATATGAGCGGTAAAAAATCCATTCAGATACCGATTGTGAATGAAAGCGGAGCTGCAATAACGATTTCGCCGTTTATTTATATAAACGATGAAACTCCGTTTGAACTTAAAAACGGAACAAAGGTAATTTTAAACGGTAAAAGCGTTTCGGTATCGGCAGGAGGTATTACTCTTCCTGCAGGCTTTAGCGGCACGCTCAGTATTCCGCTTGACAATAAGGGCGGAAATTATCAGAGAATGTGGGGAAGCGGAAGCTTTGATATAACCCATGTTTCCCGATTGGGTATGAATTTCAGGCAAAATGGCTGTATTTCAGTCGGCGATATAGAAATCAGATAAATAGATACAAGAAGGAGAAGAAATGATATGAAAAAAATATTTGCTTTACTGTTGGCTCTTTCCTTGCTGATGGCAGGATGCGGCGGCAATCCGTCGGAGACAGACAGCAACGCTGAATCAGGTACCACTTCAATAGAGGGTCTTCCCGAAACATTGGAAAACGGTGATGTAAAATTCTTTGTATGGAGCGAGCCCAGCGTAGAGGATATAGACTTTTTCACAAGCTTTGAAGAAAAATACGGCGGAACAGTAAATTATGAGGTCACTACTTGGGGACAGATGGAAGCTAAAATTTTATCTGCAATTGCCGCAAATGACGCTCCCGACTTAATATGGACATACGATGCCAACTATATCAAAAACGCAGTAAACGGAATAATTGCACCGATTGACGATCTTATTGATTTGAATGATGGACTCTGGGATGAGATGAGCCTGAAAATGACATGGGGCGGAAAGCATTATCTTCCCATACCGAAGGGCGCAACATCAGAGGTATTGGTTTACTATAATAAAACAATGTTTGAAAACAACGGAGTTAAGACGCCTACCGAGTATTTCAAAGAAGGCGATTGGACCTATGATAATTTCCAGAAATGTGCTACCGCTCTTACAAAGGATACCGACCGTGACGGTAAGATTGATCAGTACGGATGGGCTTCATGGCGCTTCTTTGACTTTGCTTTAGGCAACGGCGGCTCTATCGTTTCAAAGGGCAGCGATGACAAGAGTGTGTCTGTAACAATGAATTCCGAAGCCACAAAATACGGTTTCCAGTTCTTAAACGATGCATATGCCAAGCATAAGTATGCTAAACCCGACGGTAACGTAACCTTTGAAAATGCACTTCAGAGCGGAAAGGTTGCAATGGTTACTGAAAACAGCTACATAGGTACCCTTTGCGGCAAAATGACCGATAAATGGGACATTGTTCCTTTCCCGGTAGGACCGAATAACACAGAAAAGAAAAATATTGTTACCGCTTTGGGCTGGGGATTATCCGCTAACGCGCCGAATCCCGAAGGCGCCGTAGCATATATGAAGATGTATGCGGAATATAAGACCAATAGCGAGCGCAAGCAGTTAAGTAAGTATTTTACGGAAGAACAGCTTGAAATAATATATAATGCACGTAAAAATCCGTTTGATCCGAGAATTGATGAAAACTTCGGAGTATGGGCAAACAGTCAGTACAGCATGACGGGAGCAATGATTTCACAGTCTACCGATATCAGCGCATTGATAGCGCAGTGGACTCCGGTTCTTGAACAGCAGATTTCAACAACACTTAAATAATAAAAGGGGATAGATTTATGTTTAAACGGGCAATCGCTGTTTTAGTATCCTTGATCTGCTTGTTTGGTTTATCCACGACTGTTTTTGCTAAGGAAGACAGTGATTTGTATTACAGCAAAATAGGATTTATGTCTGAAGAGTACTGTCAGAATATGATTTCTTGGACAGGCTTTACGGATATAGCCGCAAAGCCAACGAGCTGGGGTATACGCTTGACAACAACTGCAACCCCGGGTGCAAATTTCTTTTTTCTAAATCAGTATGACGCTCAAAAGGTGAATTGGGCGGGTTATAAATGCGCGGAAATATCGCTTACTAATGAGAAAATGTTTGGTGTTAACGTCGGGTTTTATATAACGGAAAACCCGACCGTTACCCCTGATGACCCGGTAGAGCATTTTCAGCTTAAAGCCGCGGCGACAGCCTATCTTGTGGATTGTGACGGCAATGCTTCCGCATTAACGGTAGACGATAACGGTTCTTTGTATATTCCCGGAAACTTTATGGGTAAGGTATATATTCCGCTTTCGCAGGATACTCTGCAGTCAGTTAAGTGGGCTACCATAGACGGAATGCTGGATGTTACCAAGATTACGGGAATTTCATACGCCGTCAACACCCAGAAATCTTCTATTATTATAGGCGATGTCAGAAAGAGCAAGATTGATCCTTCGACTTTGGCTGCTCCTGAACCCGAAGAAAGCAAGGAAAAGGAAAAGCTGATAAACGGCAAGGGCGATAAAGTTTTGGAGGGAACTGTGTTTGACGGTGCAAACACAGCCGAGGGCAAACAGACCAAAAGCTCTAATGTTACACTTATTATAGTAATAGTGTCGGCAGTTATTATTTTATTTGCCGCATGTGCAGCAGGATTCTTCTATTTCAAAAAAAGGAGTAACCGAAATTGATAACCAGCGAAACAATTAACGCAGCAACTCGGCGAAAAAGAAGCATATACAGCAATAAACTGAATGAGCAGGCGGTCAGAGATTTAATAAACAGGGTTGTTTTTGAGGGATTTGATGCAAATTTTGTATTCAGTAAAACAGAAGATAACGGTTCGGATAAATTTTCAATAACTGCTATCGACGGCAAAATAAGAATTTCTGCATCGAATACCAACGCGGCATGTGCGGCAGTGAATTATTATTTAAAAAATTTCTTGAACTGCAATATATCGCTGATAAGCAGAAACGTGAATATTACGCCGCAGACAAAGCTTCCGCTTCCGCAAAAAGAGATCAAAGAGGAAAGTCCTTTTTTATATCGATATTTTTTGAATTATTGCACCTATTCCTATACAATGGCCTTCTGGAAGTGGGAGGATTTTGAGTACCTTATCGACTATATGGCATTAAGCGGAATAAATCTTGCTTTAAACATTGTGGGATATGAGGCGGCGGTAAAAGAGCTTTTGGAAAAGTACGGGTATACTGCGGAAGAAGTCGGAGAATACATCTGCGGAAGCGCATATTTTGCTTGGCAGTGGATGAACAACCTGATGGGCTTTTGCGGACCGCTCCCTGAATGGTGGTATGAAGAAAGAAAAGCTTTGACGCGTAAAATCAATAAGCGGTTCAATGATTTAGGAATTGAAGTAATGCTTCCGGGATTTTTCGGAAGTGTCCCGCAGAGCTTCAAAAACCGTTATAAAGCCGATATTATTTCTCAAGGCAAATGGTGCATTGCGTATGACCGTCCGGATTTGATTCTGCCTACGGATCCGCTGTTTTCACGTATGGCGGAGGATTATTATAATATTCTTGAAGACGTTATGGGAATAAAAGCGTCTTATTTCTCAATTGACCCGTTTCATGAAGGAGGCAATGAGGAAGGAATAGATAAGCAGCTGCTTACAAAGAGGATATATGAGGCTATGAGCGCATATAACCCTAATGCAGTATGGGTTTTCCAGGGATGGATTCTGAATCCGCGGCGCGATATGATTTCGGTGCTTGAAAAGCAGAACGTTCTTATTACCGACCTTGTGTCAGATATTACGCCCTGCTTTAAGGATGACGGTGATGATTTTCTGAATTATCCCTATGTGCTTTGTCAGGTCAACAATTACGGCGGCCAGAGGAATTACCGTGGCAATTTTGTGCGCAGTATGAATACTGCTTATGAGGCATTGGAGAGTGGCAGGGCAGAAGGAATGTGCGGAATCGGACTTTTGCCGGAGGGCATTGAAGACGTAGAAATGTTTTATGATCTTCTTAACGATATGTCTTACCGAAAAGAAAAGCCGGATCTTGATAAATGGTTGGAGTCATATGCAAGGTACAGATATAATACAGAAAATAATAATGTTAAAGACGCATTGAAATTATTGGCTGAAAAAGTGCTGATTTGTACGCTTAAAGAGGGTACAAGGGAGAGCGTTTTTATTGCAAGACCGAGTGTAAATGTTCAGAAGGTCTCTATGTGGACTGCTACGTTCTGTGCTTATGATGAAAAGGATTTAGCTGCAGCTTTAAGGCTTATGTTTTCACAGTATGACGCATTAAGGGATAATGACTGCTATCAGTTTGATATTACAGATCTGGCAAGGCAGGCACTATCTAATTACGGATGGCATGTTTTTGAAAGAATTCTGAACGGAGAAAATACCGCGGAAAATCAGCAACTGTTTTTGAAAATGATTATAATGCAGGATTCTTTGATGTCGGCTAATCCGCGCACCTGTTTTTCAACCTGGCTTAATAAAGCAAGGTCTTTTGGAAAAAATGAACAGGAAAAAGACTCCTTTGAAAAGAATGCAAGATATTTAATATCTTTCTGGAGCGATGAAATC
>JBJEOD010000376.1:0-5719 GCA_051880535.1 Acutalibacteraceae bacterium
ACAAGCGCGCTTTCTATGATGATGCAGAAAAAAATCAATCCCGACGCTCCGAATATGGCGGGAATGATGCTTACAATGCCGCTTATATCCCTGTTTATCGGCTTTACCCTGCCGGGCGGCGTTACCTTCTACTGGACCTGCTCCTCCCTTATAGGCGGACTTATTCAGATTGCGGTTCAGCAGTTCTACGGACCGCACAAAATGCTCTCCCGCGAGCGGCTCAAGGAGCTTAATAAGGAATGTGATTTTGAGCAAACTCAAATAAAAAAGATAAATCAGGCAAAGCTTAACGGCGAAACCGCAGAATGAATAAGACTAAGGAGGTTATCTCTTGATTAAAGAGGCAAGAGGCTTCGGCAATACTATCGACGAAGCAAAGGAAAAAGCAATCGCGGATTTACACGCGTCCGAAGAGGACGATATTCAGTTTGAAGTAATTTCAACCCCTAAAAAGAAAACCTTAGGTCTTTTCGGAGGACGTCAGGCGGAGGTCAGGGTCTTTATTGAAATTCCCGATGAAAAGCCGAAGTCCCAAAGAAAAGCCGTCCCGAAGGCTCAAAAGAAGGAAAACAAGCCTGTAAAGCCTGCGGAAAAGCCCGCAAAGGCTCCCGCTCCCAAAAAGGAGACCGAAAAGCCGCAGGATAAGCCCGCAGGCGCACAGGAAAAGCCCGCTCCCGCGCAGTCGCGCAAATACGACATTCACGAGGGCTACGGCGAGCCGGTTGACGCGTCTGAAATCCCGTCCGATTCAAAGGCGGGTAAGGCGGTCGCCTATCTTAAAGAAATCCTTTCAGGACTGGGCTGTACCGAGCTTAAAATCAAGGTTGCCCAGAAGGAAAACGCCGCCCTTATCGAGCTTGACGGTGAGGGTCTCGGCGCGGTAATCGGTCACAGGGGCGAAACCCTTGATTCCATTCAGTATCTCACAGGACTTGCCGCAAACAACGGCGGCGGCTATTACAAGGTCGCTATCAATATAGGCAATTACCGCGAAAAGCGCGAGGAGGCGCTTATAAGCCTCGCAAAGCGCGTTTCCGCACAGGTGCTTAAAACAGGCAAGAGCCGCAGTCTCGAGCCTATGAACCCCTATGAGCGCAGAATCATTCACACCGCCGTACAGAGTATTGACGGCGTAGTATCCAATTCCTTCGGCGAGGGAAGCTCGCGCCGCGTGGTTATAGCGGTCGAGGGCGGCGATATCCGTCCCCCGAGGAAAGAAAACGGCAGGCGTGACGGATATTCCCGCAGGAAGGCTCCGCAAAAGCCCGCCGCCGACGTTCCCGCAAGAGAGCCCAAGCGCGACAGCGATATGCCGCTTTACGGAAAAATAAATTAATTTTTCAATAGTTCGACGCATTAAAATTAAATCGCACAAAAAGCCTCCCTTGCCTAAAGGGAGGGGGACCGCCGAACGGCGGTGGAGGGATACACTTTGGCTTTCGTATTCCAAATCCCCTCGTCACGGCTTCGCCGCGACAACCGCCCCCTCTGTCACTCAGTGACATCTCCCCACACTGTGGGAGTCACCCTTTAGGCAAGGGAACTTTGATTTATGCAATTTACTCCTAATGCAACAGCTCCGCTATTTGGTTTTTTTTCGTTTTCTGTTTTAAAAATCCGTACAGAATATAAAATTAATTTTTTCCCGCAAACCCCTTTACAGTGCGGAATTTCGGTCTTTTTTGCCCGTCAACGCGTCCTGATTCTTTAAATTCAAATTGACAAAGCGGCAAAATGCGTTTATAATACTTAAAGTATTTTTTAATTATTCGGTTACAATAGTATTAAGCTTTAATTATAATTTGACGGGGAGTGCCTTATTTGGAGAAATTCGTTATAAAGGGCGGAAAGCCGCTTAAGGGCGAGGTTCGCATAAGCGGAGCAAAAAACGCCGCCGTGGCTATTCTTCCGGCGGTTTTGCTGTCCGACGGACCCTGCGTTATTGAAAATCTTCCCAATATATCTGACGTTGCAACAATTTTTAAAACAATGCAGTCTCTCGGCGCACAGATTAAGCCTATTAACAAATCGTCGGTGGAAATCGACCCGCGCCACGTCAATTCCTTTGTAGTTTCAAAGAAAATGGCGGAGGGTATGCGCGCTTCAAGCTATTTTTTGGGGGCTCTGCTCGGCAGAATGAATAAGGCAAGGGTAGCTCCCCCCGGCGGCTGTGATTTCGGAGTTCGCCCTATTGACCAGCACATTAAGGGCTTCGAGGCGCTGGGCGCAAAAATGGCGATTGAAAACGGTATGGTTGACGCTAAGGCGCAAAAACTCACGGGCTGTTCAATCTATCTTGACGTTGTATCGGTCGGCGCTACGATTAATATTATGCTTGCCGCCGCAAAGGCAAACGGGCTCACCGTGATTGAGAACGCCGCAAGGGAGCCGCATATCGTCGATCTTGCAAACTTTCTTAACTCTATGGGAGCAAACATTATGGGCGCGGGTACAGGTGTTATCAAAATCCGCGGCGTAAAGCACCTTTCGGGCACCTCATACAGCATTATCCCCGACCAGATTGAGGCGGGAACCTATATGGCGGCGGCGGTAGCCGCAAGGGGCGATATTCTGGTTACCAACGTGACCCCTAAGCACCTTGAATCCATAATTGCAAAGCTTATCGAAACGGGTGCTGAGATTACGGAATACGACGAATCCGTAAGGGTGCGAATGACGGGCAGACCCCGCAAATGCAATGTTAAAACCATGCCTCACCCGGGCTTCCCGACCGATATGCAGCCCCAGATGGCAACCGTTTTAAGCGTAGCAGAGGGCACAAGCATTATAACAGAGGGCGTATGGGACAGCCGTTTTCGATACGTTGACCAGCTTACCCTTATGGGCGCGGACATTCAGGTTGACGGCAAAATGGCGGTCATAACAGGAGTTAAGGAGCTTCATTCCGCCCCTGTCCGCGCGGTGGATTTGCGTGCGGGCGCTGCTATGATAATAGCAGGACTTGCGGCAAAGGGTACTACCGAAATTGAGGAAATCGACCATATCGACCGAGGCTATGAGGACGTTGTTGAAAAGTTCTCGGCTCTCGGCGCGGATATAAAAAGAGTTCCGATTTTTGATAATACATTCGCTCTTAAACAGGCGTAAAGCTATTCTGATTTTACGGGTCGGTCTTTACCGATCCGTTTTTATTAATGACGGGAGATAAATTTAAGATGTCAAGAATTTGTCCGCTTTTCAGCGGCTCAACGGGAAACAGTACATATATCGCGGGCGCTTGCGGCTCGCTTTTGGTGGACGCGGGCGCTTCCCTGCGCTCGCTCTCGGCGGCGCTCCATACGGCGGGCGGCGAGCTTTCCGAAATTTCCGCCGTCTTTATCACCCATGAGCATTTTGACCACATTAAGGGATTAAAGCCCCTGCTTAACAAAACCGGAGCCACGGTAATCGCCTCTGAGGAAACCCTCGCCGCCCTGATTGCCGCCGATAAGCTCCCCGCAGGAACTAAAACACAGGCAATTTACAGCGATACGCCCCTTGAATACGCGGGGATAACCGTTTCGCGTTTTCCTACAAGCCATGACTGCTTAGGGTCAAGCGGCTACACTTTTTTAATGCCCGATAACCGCAAAATATCGGTCTGCACCGATTTAGGAGTTATGACCGACAGCCTGCGAAGCGCAATACACGGCAGCGACGCGGTTTTGATAGAATCCAACCACGATACTGAAATGCTGAACAAGGGTCCCTACCCTCCCGAGCTTAAAATCCGCATAATGTCCGACCGAGGGCATTTATCCAACAACGCCTGCGCCTCGGAGCTCGGCGGGCTGTTAAATTCGGGAACAACCCGCTTTATCTTAGGGCATTTAAGCCAAAAGAACAACACTCCCCTTTTAGCCCTCTCCTGTGCTGAAGCAGCGCTTACCGACATAGGGGCTAAAAACGGCAGAGACTGCGTTTTAACCGTAGCCGCACCAACAGGAAACAGGGTGACCGTAGTATGATGAAGATAACCGTTATTGCACTTTCCTCCTTAAAGGAAAAATATTTAAAGGACGCGGCGGCGGAATACATTAAGCGCCTTCGCGCCTACTGCGACCTTAATATTGTCGAGCTTGACCCGATAAGACTCCCCGAAAAGCCCTCGACCGCCGAAATAAACGCCGCCCTCGACCGCGAGGCAGAGCTGATACTCAAAAAAATCCCCGACGGGAATATCGTGATTTCACTCTGCATAGAGGGCAAACAGCCTTCAAGTGAGGAGCTTGCCTACTTAGTTGAGGAAAACAGCAGTATCGGGCGGGGACTCACCTTCATAATCGGCAGCTCCTGCGGACTTGCAGAAAAAATCAAACGCCGCTCGGATATAAGGCTCTCCTTTTCAAAAATGACCTTTCCGCATCAGCTGTTCAGAATAATGCTTTTGGAGCAGCTTTACCGCGCGTTTAAAATCAATTCGGGCGGCTCCTACCACAAATAACCGCGAAAACAGAAAATTTCCATAAAAAATGCTTGACCTTCGGGGTGATATATGATATAATGTTATCACCTCTGAAAGGTTCTTTTTTTTTGCATAGAACCGGTTGAACGACCGAAAGCGCCGTAATGTGCTTTCCGTCCGCGCATACGCTGCGGGCGGTACGGCTTTTCGCGGTCCGACCGAGGGAGGCGTTTACTTTTACGGTGCAGGAGCAATTCCGGCGTTATTAGTAAAAGCAAAAAATATTTCCGTAAAGCGGGAGGTGCCGTTATGAGAGTTAAAATCACGCTTGCTTGCACAGAATGTAAGCAACGCAACTACAACACAATGAAAAACAAGAAAAACGATCCTGATAGGCTTGAAATGAACAAGTATTGCAGGTTCTGCAAGAAACACACCCTGCACAAAGAAACGAAGTAGGAGGAAATACGGATGAAAGCTGTAAACAAAATCTTCCGATTTGCGGCGATCGCATTAGGCCTCGCCTCGCTCGTACTTTTCTTCACACGCTTCGCTACCGTATCAAGCAGCGCGGGTGATGCGAATCTGGTCGGTGCTCAGCTTGCCTTTGGCAGTAAAATCACCGTCGGCGGTACAGAGTACAATATGGCGATTTCTTCTGATATTCTTTTCTGCCTTATTTTGAACGTTGTGTGCTTTATCGTAAGCATTTTTTCGTTCAAATCAAAGGGTCTGCGCTACGTAGCGCCCGGTATTGGAATAATCGATGCGGTGTATATGCTCGTTATCGCTCTGAGCAATCCTTATGCGTTTGTAGACAAGCGCCCCCTGCCCGGCGTTTCGGGTATAACCTATTCGGCGTTTGTACTGATTACGGCGATTGTGCTGTTCGCATTTACACTCTGTGCTGTTGCTTACCTTTTGGTAGACGATTATCTGGAGGTTAAGGCGTCGAACGGTTCAAAGCTTACCATACCGAAGCGTATAGTCCGTTTCTTCCGCGACTACAAGAGCGAGATTAAGAAAATCGTATGGCCGGGCTGGAAGGACGTTCTTAAGAACACGGTTATCGTGCTTATAATGTGTCTTTTAATCGGAGCTTTTATTTGGCTTGTTGATTTCGGTCTCGGTAAACTGCTTGAGCTTATTTTAGGCGCTTAAGTACCGGAGGTTAATCATGGCTGATACACAAGAAGCTAAATGGTATGTGGTTCATACCTATTCCGGTTATGAAAACAAGGTGGCGCGCGACCTTGCAACTATGGTTGAAAGCCGCGGTATGCAGGATTTGATTCAGGAAATTAAAATTCCTAC
>JBJEOD010000377.1:0-5705 GCA_051880535.1 Acutalibacteraceae bacterium
CAGCTCATGCCAGCGCGGCGGCGCACAATTCACTTGAAAGAATCCTTAACTGCCCGACTATAGACTGGATTATGAGTCCTCTCAACTACGGTGAAAGAGATTTCGGCAATTCCAGTACTACAATGACAGTTATGGACGGCGCTATGGCGCACGGTAAGCTGGTATATCTTGAATGTGATAACCGAACGGTATTCTCCTACCCGAACAATGGACGTCAGGAAGAGGCTATGTCTAACATTTCAATGGGCGTCTGCTACTCAATGAAGGAGACTATAGCTCAGCTAAAGAGAGATTTTGCTTATGCTTTGAGCCACGGTGCAGGCATGGAGATATGCGACCTTTGGGGTGGCTGGTTCACCGACAGTCAGATATGCAGCTTGCTTAGAGAAGTCAAGGCCGAGATGGATTTCGCAAATAATATTAAGTATGAGAAGAAAGCTGAAATAGCGGTTGTGCTCAGCAATAAAACAAATCTTTATACCGTATTTAATCAGCAAAATATCTATCCGATGCTTTATTCCCTGTGGAATTCACAAAGACAGAATCTTAATACCTCCGGCGTGCCTTTCGATACTTATACAATATCCGATGTGGCAGAGGGTAAGGCTAATGATTACAGTGTTTATCTTATGCTGTCACCGTTTGAGATAAGCGCCGAAGAGCGTGCGGCTATTGATGCCAATCTGAAAAAGGACGGAAAGACCGTCATATGGCAGTGGCTGTCCGGAATTTCCGACGGCAGTAAGCTTGATGTTAAATTAATGAAAGAGCTTACCGGATTTAATATCGGTATGGAAGTGCGCGAAGGTTCAACTCAGGTGGAAATCAGCGCTGTCGACAACCCCTTCACTGAGGGTCTTGCCGGAAAACGCTACGGCTTGGATTTGAATTTGCCTTGGGTTAAAACCGGACCTATAACCTATGTGGATGACCCTGACGCCATACCATTGGGCACACTTCTTGACGGAGGTAAAACAGGTCTTGCAGTTAAGGATATGGGTGACTGGACTTCTGTTTACTCAACATCTACCAATATTCCGAATGTAATGCTTAATAATATTATTAAGTATAATAACAAGCATATTTATTCCGATAACCGTGAAGATGTTATCTGGGCAAATAACCATTATGTAATGGTTCACGGTGTTTCTCCGAGACAGAAAACCATTCATCTTGACGGCAATTATTCGGTTTACGATGTATTTGCCGGCAAATTCTATTCAATGAATACCGATACAATTACCTATGATCATAAGGAAATTGATACTAAGATTTTCCGCCTGATGACTCCCAATACCTATGCAGTTACCGCAAATGTAAAAGGCGGCGGCGGAACGATTTCTAATTCCGGACTTACAGAAGTGCCGATAGGCGGAAGCTTTACAGCAAATGTTGCTCCGAACAAGGGCTATGAAATCAAGTCGGTTACGGTTAACGGTAAGGAAGTGAAGGTTTCCGGCGGAAAGATAAGCTTTAAGAATCTTTCTGAAAATCTGGTGATTGAGGCAAGATTCAGCCCGATACCCGGTGTAACTCCTCCGTCAGAACCCGAAGAGCCTGTTAACAACGACAAAAACCAGAATAGCAACAGCAAACCTTCAACCGGCGGTTCTGAGAATGAGATAATCGATAATGAAACTCCTGATAACGGAAATGACGGAACATCTAACGGCTCTAAAACCCAAACGGTGCGCAAGAAGATTGTTACCGAAGAGACGGATATTCTTATGACCGTTCTGTTAATCGCCGGAATAGTTATTCCGATTATTGCGGCAGGTATTATCCTTTATTTCATTATTAAAAAGAAGAAAAAGGACAGAAAGGAAGCAAACCTACAATGAAGAAATATATAAAGATCTTATCTGTCATTGCGGCATTCAGTATGGTTTTCGGCACACTTTCGGGCTGCACAAAAAAGACTGAAACATATGTCGATTCAACGTATGTGATTGACGACGGAACCGGAGAAAATTCGGACGGTACAGATAATTCCGAAAGCGGCGGAGATGCGAGCAGTAACGTAAGCTCTGGCAGTGCAGGGAATACCGGCGGTAACGGCGGTTCAGTCAGTACCGGAAGCAACGGCGGCGGAACCGGCAGTACCGATACTGCCGGTTCTGAGAAAAAGCTGAAAGGCAAGCTGGAGCTTCAGATATGGGTAAACGGCTCTGATACAAGCCGCGTATGGGAAAGAACCATCAAGGCTTTTGAAAAAGCCAATCCGGATTTAAAGGTCGACCTGAGAATGGGTATTAATGTCAATACCCAAATGCAGACCAGATGGATGAACGACAATCCGCCCGATCTTATACTTCTGGACGGTACAGGAATACCTTCTGATACATTTCAGGAGGAAGGAAAGTTTTATGATCTGACAAACTTTTTAAAGACTGCTAAGGTATACGGCGAAAACAAGCTGATTTGGGATAAACTGGATCATGACTGTATAGAGCGGTTTACAGACGGCAAGGTATATAAGGCTCCCATAATGACTACGCCCTACGGTATCTGGTATGACAGCGAATTCCTTAAAAAGAACGGTCTTACCGTACCTACCGATTTTGATTCGCTTATGAGCTTCGGCGCAGCCGCCAAGAAAAAAGGCATTCCTGCGCTATGCTATCCCGGAGTTCATGCGGCTTATCTCGGTTCGGCGCTGATTATGCCGGCAATGGCTGCATACGGAAAGGATTATTTCTATAAGGCTTTGGCGCTTGAGGATCCAAATCTTTTCGAAGGCCCGGAATTTAAGGCTATTATGCAGAGATTCATCGATTTTGCAAAAGCAGGATATATAATGCCCGGTTCGGTACCGCTCAATCATATCAATGCGCAGATGTCATGGCTTAATCATAAGGCGGCACTGATTCCCTGCGGCTTATGGCTGGAGACCGAAATGGCTTCCGATATTCCGTACGGCTTTGATATGAAATTTTCACCTGTATCACTGACAGCTAAGGGGCAGCCGCAGGCAACGGTTCTTTCCGGAATAGGCGTTGCGGTCGCTCAGAAGGGTAAAAACAGAGATAATGCACTTGAATTCCTGAGATATCTGTACAGGGATGACGTACTGCTTGATTTTGTAGAGGTTAACGGATATTTAAGCTCCTGCAATATTGATATGTCCAAAGCCAAGCTCAGCAAGGCTGCCAAACAGGCACTGGATACATTAAACGATCCGGCAGTTACGAGGGTTTACAAGGTTCAATCCTGGGGAACGATGGAGTCTGAACTCGGCAATGTGATTAACGCTATTGTACTGGGTGACATAACAAAAGTTGATGAAGCCTGTGCGCGTATGGTCAAGGAAGCCAAGAAAAATAAAGGATAAATACTAATCACTCCGGCATAAAACTATTATGTTTTATGCCGGAGCAACCAAAAACAAAGATAACAAATTAGGAGGCCGTGTCTTGAAAAACAGCTCAGCAGTAATAAAAAGAAAAAATCCGAAAATGACGGCATCAAAAAAATTATTTATTATTATATTCGGACTGCCGACCTTCTTATTATATTTTTATATATCTATATTACCTATGCTGAAATCGGTAAGGGTAAGCTTTTATGACTGGTCGGGCTACAGCCCGGATATGACCTTTTTGGGGTTTGACAATTATAAGGAAATTCTTTCAGACCCTATTTTTCTTAAAGCTATGGTTAATGATTTAACCATTATTTTCTGGAAAGAGATACTTATTACCGTGCTGGCGCTTCTGTTTGCGCTCGCGGTAACGCGCTTCAAGCTGAAAAAGCCTGAAGTGGCGTTTATCAGATTTCTGTTTTATATTCCGGATATCCTTTCAATTATCGTAATTTCTACAGTATGGCTGTTTATATTTAACCCGAATGTGGGATTGCTGAACGGTCTTTTGCAGGTACTGCATTTGGATTTTCTCATTCCGGTAAACGGCTGGCTTACCGGTGGAACGCTTATGCCCTCAATTATTTTTGTTGCTGTCTGGAGCGGCATAGGTTATTTTATGATTGTGCTTATAGCGGCAATCAACGATGTGCCGAAAGAACTTTATGAAAGCGCCGAAATTGACGGCGCCGGTCAATGGCGTCAGTTTATTTACGTTACAATGCCTATCATATGGTCTCAGATCAGATTCGTTATGGTAACTATTCTTTTTTCATCTATCTCCGCAAACATGACTCTGATTATGCCGTTGACAAACGGCGGTCCTGACAATGCTTCTATGGTTATGGGCTTATATGCTTATACAGTTGGTGTTGACCCGGCGGTCAGCCGTGTCGGATACGCAAACGCGGCTGCTGTAATACTGATGATTATAAGCTTTACGGTGAGCTTTATATTTAACCATTTGCTTGCAAAAAAAGATGATAAATAAAGAAAAATTTTTCGATAACCGCGGCGGTTGCACCGACGCAGAGAAACGGAGCTGAATGTGATGTACCGAAAAAAAGCGAATAAAAAAATAGGCCGTTCTGTAGGCTCGGCTTTTGCAAGAACCGGGTTACGTATTTTCTTGCTCTTATGGAGCATAACTATTTTACTTCCTATTGTATGGCTGATTTATTCATCGTTTAAAGATAACAGAGAATTTTACGCCAGTCCGTGGGCGCTGCCCTCGGAACTGCGTTTTGAAAACTATGCAAGCGCTTGGAACAGCGCTAATATTTCATCGTATTTTTTAAACAGTATTATTCTTGTCGCCGGCACGTTGTTTTTATTTACGCTGCTGGTGAGTACAACTTCGTATATTCTGGCAAAATACAAAACCTTTTTTACAAAAATATTCAAGGTGTTTTATTTCTTTGCCATGATGATACCTGCCTCCCTTTTGCTGGTTCCTTTGTATTTTCAGTTCTATCAGATTAATCTTACAAATAATCTTTTCGTTTTAATGGTGATTTATGCCGTTCAGGGGATTCCGCTGCCTATTTTTCTCCTGTCGGAGTTTATGGCTAATATTGACGACGCCTTTATTGAGGCTGCAACGATAGACGGCGCAAGTGAGTTTGTCATTTTTTCAAGGGTTGTGCTTCCCTTTGTAAAGCCGATTCTTTTCTTCCTGTGTCTCGGAAATATAATGGGCACCTGGAATGAATATGTTACTGCCCTGACATTCTTGAAGGATGAGGCGCTCTATACGGTTCCGATAGGGATTTCATATCTTGTAAATCAGATGAATTACAAGGTCGAGTTCGGTTCGCTGTTTGCGGCGCTGGTATTGGCGATGATACCGATTTTGATTCTTTATGCTATTTTCCAGAAGCAGATTCTAAACGGAATGGGTACAAGTGACGGATTGAAAGGGTAAACCCGATAATATGTTTTATGAAATTAAAAACACGGAGGGACAATAATATGTCTGATTATGCACCGATTCCTTTTTGGTTTTTGAATCACCGTCTTGAAAAGGAAGAAATTACACGCCAGCTTAAACTGATGAAGCAATCAGGCGTCAGCGGCTTTTTTGCACATCCGAGGGCGGGTTTGCTGACTCCTTACGGTTCTGAAAGCTGGTTTTCTATGATGAAGTTCATTGCTGAGGAATCGGAAAAGCTCGGACTTCACATGTGGCTTTATGACGAAGATCCGTTTCCCAGCGGTGCTGCCGGCGGCATAGTGTTTTTTGAAAATCCCGAATACAGGGCTAAAGCGCTTATGTGCCGGAAAGTCATACCGAATGCAGACGGCGTGATTGATGAGAGATTGGGTCAGGTGTATATTAAAATTA
>JBJEOD010000378.1:0-5592 GCA_051880535.1 Acutalibacteraceae bacterium
TGCCGCTGTTATCCTTTTGGCTGATTGCTGAAATCACCCTTTTTCAGTGGTTTCGAACCGTCCCCTGTGTTACCCTAAGTATCAGCAGGAAGCCGACTATTACGCCGACAGTAGCCCCGACTATCGGCACAAGCGAGGTTACGCAGATAAATATTGAAATCACCGCCGCGTTAGGGAAGCGGAATATCGTCATACCGATATAAAAGAGAGTCCCTAAAATCACCGATTCGGTAAGCTGACCGCCGATAAACTTTGAAAAGTACTCATAGGTTCTTGAGGAAATATGATAAATCGCTCCCGCCGCATTTTTGGGAACAAAAGCGTCAATACACCGCACCGTAAAGCGGCCTATACGCTCCTTGCAGGCGAGAATATAGGCGGAAATCATAATACTGAATACCGTGTTGTAGATTCCCGAGGCAAAGGAGGTTGTAAAGCTTACCGCGCTGCCGAAAATGGTCTGGGAATACCCAAGAGCAAAATCCTTTATCGCGGTTGCCGCCGCAGTCCAGTCAAGCTTTATGTTGGGGATAAGATTTTGCGAGAGGTTGAATTTTTCGAGCAGGTCTTCGACCCAAACCCGCGCCTCGCTCATAAAGGAGGGGAGCTTTTCCGCAAGGTATATAAAGGTATCGGCAATATCGGGGATTATAAAGGCGATAAGCAGGACGATTAAGCCGAACGCGATTAGATAGGTAAGTGCAAGACAGAGCGGACGCTTTGCCCTTCTTACAAGGCTTTTTTTGCTCTTGTCCATAAATTTAAACGCTTTAGTTTCAAGGGCAGTTAAGAGGACGTTAAGCACAAAGGCTATGCACAGCGCGGCTATTACGGGGCTTGTAACCGAAAGAATACGCCCGATAAAGGAAAACAGTCGGTCATAATTCTGCGCGGCGGTAAAGATACAGGAGCCGAGCAGAATTATAAGCAGGATTTTTTTAACGGTTTTAGAATTTAGTTCCATATTACTCACCGACTATATTATAATAAATTTTCACCGCCGTGTAAATTATTTTTTGTCGGAACGGGTAAATATTTTGTTGAGCAGTACCGTGACAAGGATAATTACCCCTATCACGATAAAAATGCTTATCATTCCCACCGCTAAATAGCGGAGATTTGTTATAAAATTCATAGGATTAAAGGTCATTTTATTTTCCTCCTACATAAAGAAATTGAGTATCAGCCCGCCCGCGATTACCGAGGCTATCTGACCCGATACGTTTACGCCGATAGACTGCATTAATATAAAGTTCTGCGGGTCCTCCTTAAGCGCCATCTTGTGGACGACCCTGCCCGACATCGGGAAGGCGGAAATGCCCGCCGCGCCTATCATCGGGTTGATTTTGTTTTTAAGGAAGATATTTAGGAATTTAGCAAACAGCACTCCGCCCGCCGTGTCGAAGATAAAGGCGAAGAGACCTAATCCTAAAATCAACAGCGTGTCGGGTCTTAAGAATTTTTCCGCCTGCATCTGGGTGGCTATGGTAATTCCTAAGAAGATGGTAATAAGGTTTGCAAGCACCTTTTGCGCCGTTTCCGAAAGGGAGTTTAAGACCCCGCATTCTCTTATCAGGTTGCCGAACATCAAAAAGCCGATAAGGGAGACCGATTCGGGGGCTACAATTCCTGCGATTACCGTAATTACAATCGGGAAAAGGATTTTGGTAAGCTTTGAGACCTGCTTTTCGGTATACGGCATACGGATTAGCCGCTCCTTTTTGGTGGTAAGCATTTTTATTACGGGCGGCTGAATAATGGGAACCAGCGCCATATAGGAATACGCCGCCACCATTATAGCCCCCTGATAGGAGGAATTAAGCTTTTGCGAAACAACGATAGCCGTCGGGCCGTCCGCCGCGCCGATAATGCCTATGCTTGCCGCGTCGTTGGGCGCAAAGAACATTGACGCCGCGCAGAAGGTGAAGAAGATACCGAACTGCGCCGCCGCCCCGAAAATCATAAGCTTCGGGTTAGAAAGCAGGGGACCGAAATCTATCATCGCGCCGATACCTATAAACAGTATCAGCGGGAACAGCTCGTTTGCGATACCCGCCGAGAAAAGGGTGGACAGCGCCCCTTCCTGCACCTCTCCGTTTTCAAGCGTTCTGTTTATCGCACCCGAAAAGGGGATATTTACAAGAATCGTGCCGAAGCCCAGCGGTAAAAGTAGGGTAGGCTCCATTTCAAACCTGATGGCAAGGAAAATCAGCAGTCCGCCGATAACCCACATTGTAACATACCGCCAATCGGCAAGGCTTGCAATGTTGCTTACAAGAAAACCGAAATCGTTTAGTGACATTTTTTTAACCTCTCTTTTTATAAATAAAAAAGACCTTTACTGTACGGTTAAGTACAGTAAAAGTCTTGCCGTTTAATGCAGCCGCGGGACAAAAATCCGTATTGACGCGACTGCCGCGGTGCAAAGCACCGTCAGCTACTCCCTTAAACTTAAAGGAATTATAACACACCTGCAAAGAAATTTCAAGATAATGTTATTATATGTGGAAAAATATTTATTTGTTAAAGGTAACCGTGATTTCCGTACCCTCGTCGAGGGTACTTTTTATGCTTATCCTTCCCCCTATGGAGGCGGCGATATGCTTGACTATCGAAAGCCCGAGCCCTGTGCCGCCGCTTTGCTTTGAGCGGCTTTTATCAACCCTGTAGAACCGCTCGAAAACCCGCTCGGTATGCTCGGGGGCAATGCCTATGCCTGTATCGCTTACGGTTACAAAGGGCGTGCTGTCCTTGCCGCCTGCGGTGACCGTGACAGAGCCGTTTTCCTTATTATACTTTATTGCGTTGTCGCAAAGGTTGTAAAGCATTTCAAAAACAAGGGATTCGCCCGCCGTTATTTCCGCGCTCTCGCCCGTAACGGTAAGGGAAATACCGCGCTTTTCGGCTATCGGGGCAAGGCGGGAGGCAACCTCGTTTGCGGTTTTGAGCAAATCTACCGTTTCGGTATCGCCTGCCTTGCCCTCGTCAAGCTCGGAAAGCTTTATTATATCGTTTACAAGGTTAATAAGCCGTTCGGTTTCCTTGTTAATGTCCTGCGCGAAGCTGCCTACGTCCTCTGCTGCCACCATACCGTTTTTAAGCATATCAGAAATGCCTAATATAGAGGTAAGCGGCGTTTTAAGTTCGTGCGAGACATTGGCGGTGAACTCGCGGCGGAGCTTTTCCCGCTTTTCCTTTTCGGTGACGTCCACAATAAGTATCACCGCGCCGCAGGGGGCATTCTTTTCGTCAAAAACGGGGTTAGCGGTTACCTCGTAGCACATACCGCCTAAGGCTATTACGTTTTCGTAATGGCGGCTTTGACCTATGTTATCAAAAATCTCCCTGAATACCTCGCCACGGTTTAAGGTAAGAATATTTTTACCGTTTATATCCTCGGTAATTCCGAAGATTTTACGCGCGCTGGGGTTGTGGGTTAAAATATGACCCTTTATGTCGGTCAGCAGCAGTCCCTCGCTCATATTATCGGCAATTGCTTCAAATTCGCGGCGGCTCCTTGAAAGCTCGGCTATCTGGCGGTTGATCCTGTTCTTTTGGGAGTTGATTTTTGAGACGAAGGGGGACAGCTCGTCGTAGGCGTTATAGGTATCGGGGTTGTTAAGGTCTATTTCGTTTATCGGCTTGAGTATTTTCTTTGAAATGACCGACGCCAATACAAGAGCTAACACAAAGGTAAGCAATGCTATCGCGGCGATAGGCGGCAAAAGCTCAATAATAACCGCGCCGACAGAGAGAGATTCGTCCGCAACCCTTAAAATATTGCCGTTTTGGAGCTTTACCGCATAGTAGCAGGCGTTTATTCCAAGGGTTTCAGAGCGCCTTACTGCGTAGCCTGTTCCGTCCCTTAACGCCTCCTTAAATTCCTCGCGCTCCGCGTGGCTTTCCATTCCCGCCGCGTCCGCCTTATTGTCGTACAGCACCTTGCCGTCCGCGCTTATAAGGGTTATCCGCTCATTGGCGGAGGAAAACTTTTTAAGTTCGTCTTCATCTTCCGAAAAGCTTATTAAATAGGCCTTGCTTTTAAGTGCGGAAAATCTGCTCTCCTCGTATATCTGATACTGAACCCCGATTATAAAAACAAGGCAGGCGAGCATTGTAATGATTGAGGAAAACAAAATTCCCCGAAATATCTTTTTAGTCATAGTGTTTCACCTTAGCGAATTTTATAGCCTACTCCGCGCACAGTTTCTATAATAGAACCGCTGTCGCCCAGCTTTGTTCTCAGCGTTTTAATGTGAACGTCCACCGTGCGGTTTTCGCCGTCGTAGTCGTAGCCCCAGATTTCCTCTAAAAGCCTGTCCCGCGAAAATACGGTGCCTCGGTTTTTAAGCATAAGCAGGAGCATTTCAAACTCTTTGAGCGTGAGCGTGACGGGCTTACCGTCGGCGGTTACCGTGTGCGCCGCGGGGTTTACGCAAACTCCGCCCGCCGAATAGACCTTGTCGGCACTTTTAGTGCGCCTAAGCAGCGCCTTTATGCGGGAGATAAGCTCCATTGTGCCGAAGGGCTTTGCAATATAGTCGTCCGCCCCCGAATCAAGCCCCGCGACCTTGTCATATTCGCTCGCCTTAGCGGTAAGCATAATAATAGGCAGCTCGGCGGTTTCTGCGCGGGAGCGCAGCCATTTAAGCACCGAAATGCCGTCCTCCTCGGGCAGCATAATATCAAGTAGGGCAAGGTCGGGCTTTTTATTTTCGACCGCCCTTTTAAAGTCGGAGGGAAGAGAGAAGCCTTCAGCCTCCATACCCGTCTGTTTAAGGGCGTAAATCACAAATTTTCTGATGCTTTCGTCGTCTTCAAGAAGATAGATCATTGTTTTCTCCTTATTTTTACAACAACGGCTGACCGTTGATTTCAAGCTTAAAGGTAAGACCTAATTTTTCCGCTGCCTTGCGGCAAAGTAACATTCGGTTCATAAATATCTCGAAATATTCCATAATACTGCCGTATGCGGTATCGATAGAGAGCCGCAGGGTGATGATTTTTCTGTCCCCGCTTATCTCAAGAGAAGAGCTTTGTACCGAATAATTCACCCTGTCGTGAATATCGAAGGTCGTTTTGTCGCGGTTGCGCACGCGGCTGCGGCGAACGTCGGATTTATCGGCTAAAATAAGGGCGGCAGAGACCGCGTCCACAGGTACGCCCGTGCCTTCGTCGTGGTTGCCGATTGCCGACACCACCGTTGCGATGTCGCGGGCGTCCATATTAAGATTGTCTAAAATCCTGAACGCCATTACCGCGCCGCTCTGGGAATGCTCGATACGGTTTACAAGGTTGCCTATATCGTGCAGGTAGGCGGCAATTTTTGCAAGCTCTATCTCGTGCTCGGAATAGCCCATAACCGACAGAATGTAGCGGCAGGTATCCGCCACCTTGCCGACGTGGGCAAAGCTGTGTTCGGTAAAGCCTAAAGCCGCAAGCGATTTATCCGCCCCTTCAATATACGCCTTGACCGATTCGTTTCTTTTTAATTCTTCATAGGTAAGCATAGTTTTCCTCCCTTAGGCTGACGAGAGTCGAACCCGTCACGCCTGACATTTGAATAATTTTGTTCGTACTTGTCTCATCTCT
>JBJEOD010000379.1:0-5571 GCA_051880535.1 Acutalibacteraceae bacterium
AAGGCGGTGAAAATCAAGCTGACCGCCGTTGCAAAAGCGAGCCGCCTGCTTTTCGGTAACCGTAACCTTACGCAGATATTCGACCGCTCTTTCCTCGCTTCTTATATGTTCTCCTATGTTTTGCTCATTAAGCGCGTCAAGCGAAACGCACTCATCAAGTGAGAAACCGCCCGTATAGGTTCGCTTTAAGGCGGTAAGGCAGGCACCGCAGCCTAAATACTCCCCAATGTCCCGCGCAAGCGACCTTATATAGGTTCCCTTTGAGACATGAACGTCGATTTCAAAAACATTATCGGCGTCAAGGGGTGAAATAAGGTCAATCGAAAAAACCTCGACCTCGCGGCTTTCGACCTCGGCGGTCTTGCCCTCCCGCGCAAGCTTATAAAGCCGCACTCCATCCTTTTTAAGGGCGCTGAACATAGGCGGCTTTTGCATTATTTTGCCCTTAAAGGCTAAAAGCGCATTTTCCAGCTGTTCCGCCGTTATATCGACCTGTTTTTCGGAGCTTATATTTCCCGTAATATCGTCGGTGTCGGTCGTTATGCCCAACTTAACGGCGGCGGTGTAGCGCTTGTCCGCGTCGAGCAAAAGCCCCGAAAGGGCGGTAGCTCTGCCTAACAGCACAGGCAGTACCCCCGTCGCCATAGGGTCGAGAGTACCCGTATGCCCAACGCGTTTCTCACCTGCCAGCCGCTTAATCCTTGCAACCGCGCCGAAGGAGGTTATGCCCGCAGGCTTATTTAACAGAATCAGCCCCTTCATACGCTTCCTCCATAGCTTCGCCTACAGTCGCAAGCACCGTGCTCTTAACCTCATCAAGGGTGCCTGTAAGCGTGGCTCCCGCCGCGCCCTTATGACCGCCGCCGCCGAGCTTTTTACAGATTACCGAGGCGTCAAGCGGCGGGTAGGTGCGAAGCGAAACCTTGTACTCGTTTTCATCAGTCTGCTTTAGGGTTATGCCCGCGGCAACCCCCTCAATGCTCCGTGTTATAACCGCGATTCCTTCGAGGTCGGTGCCGCTGCAGCCTGTTTTTTCCTGTATCTCGGCTGTTACGGCAAGCAGAATACACCTTCCGTCAAAGTGGAACTCCGCCGTATCAAGCACCATTCTTTCAAGCTCCAAAAGCTTTCTTGATTTGGTATCAAACATAAGGCGGTTTATCTCGGGCGCATCGATATTGTATTCATAAAGCTGTGCCGCGATAATATGGGTTTTCGCGGTCACACTTGAATATTTAAAGCAACCTGTGTCGGTAACTATACCCGTATAAAGCGCCTTTGCGGTAATATCGTTGATATTGACCTTCATATAGCTCAAAAGCTCATACATACACTCCGCAGTCGCCGAGGCGTCGGGATCGAGATATAAATTTTTCGCATACCTCACGTTTGAAACGTGATGGTCTATATTAAGGTCCACAATATCCCCGAACTCCTCTTGAAGACTTCCCAAAAGCCGCTTATCCGCAACGTCAACCGCGATAACCGTGGCGTTTTCGCGGGCAACATGGTCGGTTTTGCGTGCGAAATAGGCGTACTTTTCGGGAATAACGTCGGGGCACAGCACGCAGGCGGACTTGCCTATCTCGTTGAGCCCGTAATAAAGCGCGTAGGCGGAGCCTAAGGTGTCCCCGTCGGGAGAAGCGTGGGTAAGAATGACATAATTATCATGCTTTTTTAAAAATCCCGCGGTTTGCCTCAGGGTCAAATCCCTGCAGCCGTCATTAACTTTCTTCTTCATTTTCTTTTTCCCCGTTCAAGGACTCGATAATTCTTGAAATATTCGCGCTCTGCTCTATCGAATCGTCGGCGACAAAGCGCAGCTCAGGCACCTTTCTGAGGGTAAGCCGCGCGCCCAATTCACGGCGGAGAAAGCCCGCCGCTCCTTTAAGCGCCTTTACGGAGCTTACGGTTTGTTCGTACCCCTCAATAGCGCTGACATATACCGTCGCGTAGGAAAGGTCGCTTGAAACGTCCACCTTGACAATGCTTAAAAGCTTGCTTACGCGGGGGTCCTTGACCTCGCGCAAAAGCTCAGACAGGCAAAGCTTTATATCCGATGTAATACGGTTAATTCTGTATCCCGCCATTAATCTCTGTACTCCTCCATAATAAAGGCTTCAAAAACGTCGCCTTCCTTGATGTCGGCAAATTTTTCAAGGCCGATACCGCATTCGTAGCCCTGCGCTACCTCCTTAACGTCGTCCTTAAAGCGGCGCAGTGAATCAATCTTATCCTCGCAGATAACTATACCGTCACGCACAACACGAATCTGGCAGGAGCGCAGAATCTTGCCGTTTGTAACATAGCAACCCGCAACCGTTCCGACGTTGGAAATTTTGAATACGCTGCGAACCTCGGCTGTACCGAGCTGATTCTCGCGGAATTTCGGGGCAAGCATACCCTTCATAGCCGCCTTGACCTCTTCAATACAGTCGTAAATTACGCGGTACATACGCATATCCACGCCGTCGCGCTCCGCCGCCGCCTTTGCTACAGCGTCGGGACGGACGTTAAAGCCTACAATAATCGCGCCCGAGGTTTGGGCTAACATAACGTCAGATTCATTTACTGCGCCTACGCCGCCGTGAATAACATTAACCTTAACCTCTTCATTGGAAAGCTTGACAAGACTTTCGCGAACCGCCTCAACGCTGCCCTGAACGTCCGCCTTGACAATGATATTAAGCTCTTTAAGGTCGCCCTCGCTTAACTGGTCAAAGAGGTTGTCAAGTGTAACCTTCTGCTTAGCGTTAAAGAGCTCCTCCTTAGCCTTTTGCTTTCTCTGCTCAACAAGCTCACGTGCAAGTCTCTCGTCCGAAACCGCGTCAAAGACGTCGCCTGCGTTCGGTGTCTCCGCAAGACCCGTAATCTCAACGGGAACCGACGGTCCCGCCTCCTTAAGATCTCTTCCGTTTTCGTTGGTCATAACGCGCACTCTGCCGACTGCCGTACCCGCGACGATAATATCCCCGCTGTGGAGGGTTCCGTTCTGAACCAGCAGGGACGCGACAGGACCTCTGCCCTTGTCAAGCCGTGCCTCAATAACTATACCCTTTGCCCTTCTGTCGGGATTTGCCTTAAGCTCCATCATTTCAGCCACAAGCAATATGCTTTCAAGCAAATTATCAATACCCTCGTGGGTTTTCGCCGAAACGGGAACGCAAATAACGTCACCGCCCCACTTTTCGGGAACAAGCTCATGTTCGGTAAGCTGCTGCAACACCCTGTCGGGATTAGCCTCGGGCTTATCCATTTTATTAATTGCAACTATAATCTGAACCTCAGCCGCCTTTGCGTGGTTGATAGCTTCAATTGTCTGGGGCATAATGCCGTCGTCCGCCGCTACAACCAGCACCGCAATATCGGTAGCCATAGCGCCGCGCTTACGCATTGAGGTAAACGCCGCGTGACCCGGAGTATCAAGGAAGGTTATATCCTGACCGTTGCAGTTTACCCTGTACGCGCCTATGTGCTGGGTTATTCCGCCCGCCTCGGTATCTGTAACTGCGGTGTTGCGGATAGCGTCAAGCAGTGAGGTCTTACCGTGGTCAACGTGACCCATTACAACCACAACGGGGCTTCTGGGCTTCAGGTTCTCGGCGTTGTCCTCGGTGTCGTCCATAATCTGCTCCTCTATGGTGACAACCACCTGCTTTTCAATCTTAGCGCCCATTTCGGTGACGACTATCTCGGCGGTATCGTAATCGATAACCTGATTCACCGTCGCCATCATACCGAGCTTAAGGAGCACCTTAATAACCTCGGCGGCGGTCTTTTTAAGGGCGGCCGCCAGCTCGCCTACCGTGATTTCCTCGCCTACGGTAACGGTTATCGGGGTCTTCTTAATGCGTTCAAGCTGCATACGGCGAATCTTGTCCGCCTCGGTCTCCCGCTTCGCGCCCTGCGGGCGGCGGTAATCCTGAGATTTCTGCTTGATTTTCTGCTTTCTTGAATAATTGTCCTTCATAGTGTTGGCGGGGGCAATTATTTCATACTTTTCATTATATTTATCGATATTTACGTTTGAGGTTCTGGTATCGATATGACGAATCTCGGCGGGTCCGCGCTTGGGAGCCTCGCCCGGCTTTTTCTCGCTCTTGCGGGAAACAAAGGGCTTCGGATCGGAAACGCCGTGCTTTTTCTCTGCCGTTTCCGCTGTTTTTTCGTGCTTCTCGGCAGCCTTCTCGGGTTTTTTGGCGCTTTCGGGCTTTTTCTCTTCCTTAGCCTCGGTCTGCGGCTTTTCTGCCTTCTTCTCGGCGGGCTTTACCTCAGCGGCAGGCTTTTCCGCCTTCTTTTCTTCTGCTTTTTCCGCCTTTTTCTCAGCAGGCTTAACCTCGTCAGCGGGCTTTTCCTGCTTTTCGGCTTTCTTCTCCGCCTTTTCTTTCTTTTCGGTCTTGGGCTTCTTTTCGGGCTCCTCAGCCTTTTTATCACCCATAGCCGCCTTAAGCTGCTCTAAAATCGCCATCTGCTCGGCGAGCTTTTTATTCTTTTCTTCCTCTCTCGCCTTCTTTGCCGCGGCGCGCGATTCCGCTCCCGTAGCAAAATACTCTGCAAAGCTTTTAACCTCACCGCGATTAAGCAGGGTGCTGAAAACCACGCTTATTTCGGTCTCGTCAAGCGAGGCGCCGCTCTTTTTGACCGCGCCCGTCTTTTCTGCGACAATATCGATAATATCCTTTGAACTGACCTTAAAATCCTTTGCAAGGTCGCTGACTTTGTATTTATTCGTCATTAGCATTTCCTCCTCTGGTGTACGCCTTTAAAAAAGCGTCGGCAAAACCGCTGTCGTTGATTGATAATATCCCGCACCTGCGGCCGACAGCGTCCGACACGGTTTTTATATCAAGCCTTTCAAGAGCTAAAAACGGGGTGTTATTTTTTTCGGCGTAAAAGGCGGCTTCCTTTCGGCATTTCGGCGATACGTCGCCTGCCGCCACCGCAAGACGCGCCTTTCCGCTTTTAAGCGAATTTACCGCCGCGTCCATTCCGTAGGACAGTCTGCCCGCCTTCGCCGCGAAGCCTAAAAGTGTAAGCGCCTTACTGTCCGACATCGGAAAGCTTCCTTTCAAGCTCCGCGAAAATTTCCTCGGGGACCGACGCGCCGAAGGCTCTTGACAGAGCGCCCGACTTCTCAGCCCTTTTAAGACATTCGGCGGATTTGCAGATATACGCCCCTCTGCCGTTAAGCTTTCCCGTCGGGTCGGTTTTAATATCGCCCTCGGGCGTTTTTACTATGCGTATAAGTGTGTTTTTAGGCTTCATTTCCCTACAGCCCACGCACATACGCGCGGGCGTTTTTTTAGCTGGCATATAAAGGCTCCTTTCGACTGTTAGGTCTTATTCTCCGAAAAAGCCGCTTTCAGGGTGAATGTCTATCTTCCAGCCTGTAAGCTTCGCGGCAAGTCTTACGTTCTGACCCTTGTTGCCGATTGCAAGCGAAAGCTGTGCCTCGGGTACGCTCGCCTTGCAGACCTTCGGCTCCTCGCTCTCAATTTCAACCGAAACCACCTTAGCAGGCGAGAGCGCCTCAGCCACAAATTCCTTGGGGTCGTCGCTGTATTTTACAAT